>JASLYC010000038.1 GCA_030739975.1 Gammaproteobacteria bacterium | reverse complement strand
TTGTTTAACAAAATAGTTATAACCAGCGTCTATATCTTTGGGACGAACACCTTCATCTTTTTGTTGATTTATAAACCACTGTATTTTTTTTACAGGGTATTTTGTCTCATCTATTTGGTTCTCCTTCATTAACCTCTTTATTATTCTGAATTGGTCTTGTGCGTCTAATATTTGAAATTGGCTACTCAGGTTTGCTTCTATATGATGAGTGCGAAGCATCCTATGAGATATTCCATGAAATGTACCAACCCACATACTTCTAATAGGCCTTCTAAGTAGCAAGCTTAACCTTTCTCTCATTTCTAGAGCGGCCTTATTAGTAAAAGTTACCGCTAAAATTGAGTCAGTATTAACACTATTTTGGGTTACAAGGTAAGCTATCCTATGGGTAAGAACTCTAGTTTTGCCACTCCCTGCACCAGCCAGTATTAGTGCATTCTTATTGTTATCTAATATTACTGATTGACTTTGTTTGTCATTAAGGTCGCCTAATATTTCAGATAAATTCATGTTTTTTCTTGCCTGTTGGTATTAAATGGTTATAATATTAACTTTCTCTTATATCGAATTTTTATCTCTCGATACGAGACAACAAAATTATAAACACAAATCAAGGAGTGCATCTGTGACTTACTATGAAGGCGTAAAAAAAATGGAAGAAATGGGAGTTAATGATAACTATATCCAAGGATGGGTTGCCGGTTTTTTGAATAATCCTCAGATTGAAGAGCAAAGAATTACTGATGAGTGGGAGTCTGGCTTTGAAGATGGTAAAGATCATAGCGATGAAAACTTTGCAAAATTCTGTTAATTCCTATACATAAATACTATTTTTTAAAGCCCCTTTTTCGGGGCTTTTTTAATTAAATATTTTCATGCATAATAAGTGGCAACATAGCTCCAGAGATAGTCTTAGAGGCGCAAGTGAATGTAATGTCTTTTTCAAAACAAATAAATTTACTGATAACGGGTTTAAAATTAAAATACCCTTAGAGTTTGCAAGACTAGTAAATAAAGTTGACCCTAATGACCCACTATTAATTCAAGTAATAAGCCATAAAGCTATAGCACAAAGTGGTTTCAAGAGCTCACCACTTGAAGACGAAAATTTTTCACCAGTCGATGGTCTAATTCACAAATATAATAATAGAGTATTGCTTATAGCATCTAGATCTTGCGCAATTCATTGCCAGTACTGTTTTAGGCAAAATTTTGATTATGCAGGGCATGACGCAATATCTAATTGGGGCTCAATTAGTGACTATATAGATGATAATAAACAAATTAACGAGGTAATTCTTAGTGGCGGTGATCCACTAAGTTTGGGAGATAATAAAATTAAATGGCTTATAAATGAGATTGAAAATATAGCCCATATAAAAACAATAAGAATACATACTCGGACTGCGGTTGTAGTCCCAAGTAGAATAACCACAGAGCTAGCAGAAACACTCAATAACACTTCTTTAAATGTAGTTCTAGTTTTTCATACCAACCACCCACAAGAGCTAACAAATGAGTTCAAGGAATCACTAAAAAAACTTAGCAATTTAACCCTTCTTAATCAATCTGTATTGCTCAAAGGAGTGAATGATGCAGGCGATACTTTAGTTAATCTTTCTAAAAAACTTTTCAGCTTTGGTATTTTGCCATATTATCTACATATGCTAGATAGAGTGGGTGGATCAGAGGCTTTTTTAGTAACGGATAATAGTGCAATAGAGTTACATGAGCACCTAAAGAGAGAGCTCAGCGGTTACCTTGTCCCTAGATTAGTTCGGGACGAGAATTTTGAGTTCAAATCCTGGTTAGGCCTACAAGATTGACTGTTCTAGGGTTGCGGTATCAATCTCTCCAAGATGAGATTTTATTAATTTACCTTCTGGGTCATAGATATAGGTGGTCGGCATTCCTATTATTTCACCAAAAACACTAAACTGTGACTCGTTTATATCATTAAAAAGTACTATAGGGTAGTTGACCATGAAGGATTCTGTAAAGCTGACAATCTTAGACTTGTTAGCCTGCTCATAGTCCAGTCCTATTATTTCTACTGAGTCTTGGTTTTTTTCATAGAAATCAACTAAAGCAGGTATCTCTTTTAGGCATGGCGGACACCAAGTTGCCCAAAAATTAACCACCAAATATTTTCCTTTAGTGGATTTATCTGTATGAGATTTGCCATTAATATCAACCACCATGAAATTAGGAACTTTAATAGTTTTATCTTCAGACCAAATGGAGTTTACCGAATCTACAATGCCAGTTAAACTAAGAGCTTGAGAGTAGCTAAATGGTGTAGTTACAATTGTCAATATGACCAACCTTGAAAGTATTTTTATAAAGTAAGGAGGTATAATCGAGGTTTTTTTCATTAGGTAATTTTTATGAGCGCATTAATATATCACAACTCTAGGTGTTCTAAGTCTAGAGCAACATTAGCTATTTTAGAAGAAAAAGAAATTAAATTCGAGGTAATTAACTACTTAGAAGATGCCCCAACAATTGAAGAGCTAAAAGGGTTGATTGTTGATTTAGGCATAGATGCAAGGGGACTAATGCGTAAAGGTGAGTCAGAATACAAGCAAAATAATTTATCTGACGAGTCTTTAACTGAAGAAGAGCTAATAGATTCAATGATATCAAACCCAATACTTATCGAGAGACCTATTGTTAGGACCGATAAGGGTGTGGTTATTGGCAGACCTCCAGAAAACGTATTAACAATCATTTAACCGAAAGTATATTAATAATCAGAACTATTCTCTATGGTAGGGGTGATTTGTAAGCAATGAGTTTGCCCTATATAGCTGCTCAACGACTAGCAACCTTGCCATTAAGTGTGGCAGGGTCAATTTAGATAAGCTCCATATATTACTGGCATTAGATTTGCATTCATCAGACAGCCCATCTGCACCTCCAATTAATAAAGCAACATTGTCGCCGTTATGTTGCCAACTATTCAAATGTTTGGCTAAATCTTTGGTTGATTGTTGAGAACCTTTTTCATCAAAAGCTATAACTATATTTGAACCACTGCATGCATCGATAAGTAATTTTCCTTCTGTATTTTTTATTTGTTGTATGTCTTTTAATTTTCGATTTTGAGCTTCTATTCCAACCAGCCTGAAGTTTATTGAACTAGGCAACTGTTTTTGGTAATGCTCAATGCCAGTCTGAATCCAGTCTGGAGCCTTTTTTCCAACAACGAATAGGGATACCTTCATTGCTTATAAATAAACCATAACATTCAATTAATCTTCGCTATATCCTGACCAAAGCTTTTCAAGTTTGTAATAATCCCTTGTTTCATAAGTCATAACATGGACTACAACCTCAGCCAAATCAATCAATATCCATTCAGCAGAATTAACACCCTCTATTCCTACAATTTTCATGCCCAGGCGTTTAGCTTCAATCTTTATATTATTTGCTATACCTCTTACATGCTGTATTGATCTACCGCTAGCTATAATAATGGCTTCCATATCAACACTTTGTTTAAGAACATTAATAGTAATAATGTCCTCTGCCTTTAGTTCATCTAGGGTCTCGGTAACAACCCTTATTTGCTCTTTAAGTTTCATTAAGATTTTTAATATAATTAATTATTGATTTTGGTATCAACCCAGACAGGCTTTTATTTTTTTGTATTTTATCGCGAATATCGCTTGAAGATATATCTAACAATTCAGAATTGTAGAAGTATATAAGGCCAGAAGCGCAATCTTTTAATTTTGATATATGACTGCATTTTTCAAAGCTATAAAGGTTGTCTTTTAATTTAGTGTAATTTGGCCTAGCAATTACAATTAGGTGCACATATTTATAGAATTCTTTATATTCTTTCCAGGTATGCAAGTTAACAAAACAGTCCATTCCAATAATCAGGCATATTGTGGAGCTAGGTTTTTGATCACTTATTTCTGTTAAAGAGTCTATCGTGTAAGAGGTTTTATTTCTTATTATTTCTCTTTCGTCTATAGATATATCACTAAACTCTTTGATTGCGAGTTCAAGCATTTCTATACGCTGTTTATTTGAAAACTTAAGTGTAGATTTCTGTACTGGCGTTGAGCACGGCATCAGATACATACTGTCTAATCCGAGGTCTTTTTTTACATTAGATGCGTTTATTAAGTGTCCGTAATGGACAGGATCAAACGAACCACCAAAAAATCCTATCACACAAAGGCCTTATAAAAAAGCATAAACCTCATTCTTGTTCATTGCTTGCATAGGATAGGCACGTGAAACATCATGAATACCATTACGATAACGTACAAAATCGTCTTCATCATCAATCATAAGAAATGGGTTGCCAGATTTTTGTTCCCCCATTGTTGTCCTTGTTGTGGAACCATAGTCATGCCCACAGTGGAGAATCATCTCATCAGGCAACTGTCTTAGTTTTTGCATGGAGTGAAAAAATTCATTAGCACTTCCACCAGGCATTGCGCAGTGTCCTGCTCCAAATACAAACAAAGTATCACCAGCAATTAGATGTCCATCAAGGGCAAAACAAATTCCACCCGCAGTATGACCTGGAGTGTTTATTATTTTTGCCTGTGTTTTGCCTAAAGTTATTATCTCATTGTCTTTAACAGTTCTTATTTCATTATTTAAACTAAGATATGGCAATTCATTTATGCCTGCAGTAATAATTGCGCCAGTCTTGTCTGCAACCTCGTCTACAGCGTTTATGTGGTCTCCATGCCAATGAGTTAACCATATGTCTGTCAAATCATAGCCTTTATCTTTTACTCTATTTATGAATAAGTCAGCCTCCCATGCAGGATCAACTAACGCACATTTTTTTGACTCATGGTCAAAAATAAAATGAATTGAGTTTTCATACATTCCTAGGTGATATAGAATTTCTATGGTGAATGATGAATTTTTATATATAGCTTCTTTCATAATAAATAAAATAAATAAACGTAGTATAAATTTTATATTAAGTTGTACAAATTCTTAATATATTTTATTAATTATTGCTTGACTATTGCATCTTTGAGATTATAATTTACATCTTTGCTAGAGACCAGCATATGGGGCTATAGCTCAGCTGGGAGAGCGCTACACTGGCAGTGTAGAGGTCAGCGGTTCGATCCCGCTTAGCTCCACCATAGCAATTACGATTTAATGTCGCGTTCGTCTATCGGTTAGGACCCCAGGTTTTCATCCTGGTAAGAGGAGTTCGATTCTCCTACGCGATGCCAAACTCTTAGATAAGCCCTGAAAATCAGGGTTTATCTTAATCAATGATAAACGTAAATTCAATATTGAAATGCACATATTTTCGTGCTATCCTTAATTTTTGTTAACTACAAAATTTTGGAAAATAGTTCACCAAAGAGGTGTCATGTATAAAAAATATTTTATTACTGTTGTTTCATTTTTATTAATCTCATTTTCTTTGTATTCATCGGAAGGCAGCCTCAAGGTCGTTAAGTTGGCATCTGGTTTAGGAATTCCTTGGGGGATGAGTATACTTTCAAGTAACGAATTGATATTTACTGAGAGGGGCGGTAAGGTAGGGATATTAAATACCTACACAGGTGAATATTATTATTTGAAAGGACTTCCTGAGATATTTGTACAGGGGCAGGGAGGTCTTCTTGATGTGGCTAAGCCTAATAAGGGTGAGTGGATTTATTTTACTTATGTTAAGCAAGTGCAAAGTTATGGTGCAACTACTCTTGCAAGAGCAAAAGTTGAAAATAGAAAGCTCAATGAATGGCAAGATCTTCTTGTAAGTGAATCTGCGACCTCTACCGACAGGCATTTTGGTAGCCGCATAACTTTTGACAATAGACATGTTTTTTTCTCGATAGGTGACAGAGGCCATAGACCAAACTCTCAAGACCTTATGACACATGCCGGATCAATTATTAGACTAAATATGGATGGTACTGTACCAGACGATAACCCTTTCATAGAAAATAGTAAAGCTCTAGATGAGATATATAGTTATGGGCACAGGAACCCACAGGGGTTATTCTGGGATAAAAAAAATGAAAGACTCTGGTCAATAGAGCATGGCCCCAGAGGTGGAGATGAGATAAATTTGATTAGTGCAGGTAAGAACTATGGTTGGCCAGTTATATCTTATGGGAAAGAGTACTGGTCTCCTTTTGCTGTTGGTGAGGGTACGAGTAAAAAAGGTATGGAGCAGCCCGTAAAGTATTATGTACCTTCTATCGCACCTAGCAGTTTGATAGTTTATTCCGGAGCTGCTTTCCCAAGATGGCAAGGCAGCATAATGTCTGGAGCACTTAAGATGCAACACATAAACATAGTCAAAGTGAATGATAGTGGTGATGCTATAGAGGAGACTAGGATACTGGGTGATCTGCATGAGAGGATAAGGTCTCTAGCTCAGGGCAATGAAGGGTGGGTATATTTTTCAACAGACAGTGGCAATATATATGTAATAAAACCAGAATAAATATATAATATTGTCCGTCGCGTTCGTCTAGTCAGGCCGAGGACACCAGGATTTCATTCTGGCAACAGGAGTTCAAATCTCTTACGCGACGCCAACCATATTACTTTTGCATTTTAGAAGCACTATCCAAAAAAGAGGTTGAAAGCCTAGTTCTTTAGACTTTTTCTGAAGGACTTTTTAAAGTTTTCAAGCGGGTCTGGTAGTTGCTCTATTTTAGCCTTTAAAATAGCTCCTTCCCATCCAGTCCAAAATAAATCTGCTTTTTCAGCGCAATTTATATCGGGCTTAATATCTCCATTTTGTTGTGCGTCCAACAAACAGTTTTCTACTTTTTTTTGCCATCCATTAATTACATTAGTCATCTCAGTTCTGTAAGTGCTCGGTAGGGCATTTACCTCCTGACCAATATTTCCAATTAAAGAGCCGCGAGTAAAATCATACCTAATCATGTTTGCACAGGCTTGTGAGATGAAGTCATCGATTCTGTCCAAAGGGCTACGAGATTCATTTAATAAATAACGATCAAGCATTTTATGAATGTAATTAGAGTATGACTCAAGGACCGCAAGCCCGAAAACCTCTTTACTCCCATAGTAGGCGTAAAAAGAACCTTTTGGTAGTCCAGCATTTTTGGTTATTTCATCTAAACCGGTAACCCCAAAACCTTTCTGAGTCAAAAGTGATAGAGCCGAATAAATCAAAGACTGTCGATTTTCTTCATTCTCTTCGGCACTCTTTTTTGGCCTACCACGTTGTTTTTTTGTATCTATAAATGGCGAGTTTCCCATAATTTATAAACCCCTAGTATGAATATTTTTCACCTAATAAATAAATATAATAACCTATATTGCGGATATATTTTCAAGTATTTTTATTTTTAAGACGGTCATTTATTAATTATTTACTTCCCTATTTGAAGTGTTATAATTTAGTCAATTAATATTACTTCGGGGAGTAATGGCAGAAAAAATAGCATTGACGTTATCAAATCGTATTCGTAAGTCTCCATACTATAAATCTACTAAAAGATACGGCGCAAGTGCATTTTCAATCTACAATCATATGTTGATGCCAGTTGCATATGAAGGCCCAGTTGCGGATTATTGGAATTTAGTCAACAATGTCACTATTTGGGATGTTGCAGGTGAAAGGCAGGTTGAAATATCTGGCAGTGACTCTTATAGATTTGTTGAATTTATTACTCCAAGAGACCTTAGTGAGTTAAAGGTTGGACAAGGAAAATATGCCATCATTACAGATGAGAATGGAGGCATAATTAATGACCCTATAATTTTAAGATTAGAAGAGAAACGTTTTTGGCTCTCTATAGCTGACAGTGATGTTTTGCTGTGGACAAAGGGTTTAGCTCGAGGTTTGGGTTGGGATGTAAATATTCATGAGCCAGATGTATCGCCATTGGCTATACAAGGTCCAAATAATTTGCCACTTATGAATGACCTTTTCGGTAGTTGGGTAAATGACATTAAATACTTCTTTTTTAAAGAGACCGAGCTGAATGGAATACCTTTAATTGTTCAAAGATCAGGATGGAGCAAGCAGGGAGGTTTTGAACTTTATTTAATGGACGGCGCAAGAGGTGATGAACTTTGGGATTTGATTATGCAAGCAGGGATGAAGTATGGAATTAAACCCGCTTCTCCAAATAATATTGAGCGCATAGAGTCAGGCTTGTTTTCATGGGGTAATGACATGAATATTGAAAGCAACCCTTTAGAGCTGCCATTTGAAAAGTTTTGCCAGTTAGATAAAAATGCTGATTATATTTCTAGAGATGCATTAAAAAAGATAGCTTTGGAAGGAGTAAAAAATAAAGTTGTTGGGTTGATTATTGATGGAGATAGTTTTGTTGGAGGGTGCGAAAATCCATGGAAAATTTATTCAAATAACAGTATATGTGGTAAGTTAACAAGTGCAGCATATTCGCCAAGACTTAAGTTAAATATTGCATTTGCAACAGTAGATGTAAATGTCAGCTCATTGGGAGAAAAGTTAACAGTAGAGACGCCATGGGGTTTAAGAGAGGCTACCGTATCTAGGATACCATTTATATAAAGGATTGCTAAATAATAGACAAACTATGAATTCCTTTAATGTAAAAATTGACAATATAAACACCCCCATGCCATCCCTAAAAGACCTGCTCGGACTTTGCAAACTTAAAGTAGTCGCACTTATTTTATTAACTGCTGTTGTAGGTATGTTTTTAGCTGTACCAGCACCATACCTACCTGACCCATATGTAGTTATAAGTGCTTCTTTAGGAATTAGTCTTTCCGCAGCATCTGCTGCGGTATTTAATCATATAGTTGATGAACAGATAGATACGCAAATGTCACGCACTGATCAGCGCCCTTTGCCGCAAGGTAAAGTTAGCCGTAATCAGGCCCTGGTTTGGGGCGTATTCTTGGGCATCATTGGCCTTGGTATTTTGCAACTATTTGTTAACACCATAACTATGGTGTTAACGTTTATCTCCTTGATAGGCTATGCAGTTATTTATACGATGTATCTAAAACGTGCCACACCTCAAAATATAGTTATCGGTGGAGCTGCTGGAGCTGCACCACCTGTACTAGGATGGACAGCAGTGTCAGGCACTCA
>JASLYC010000037.1 GCA_030739975.1 Gammaproteobacteria bacterium | reverse complement strand
GGACATACCATGCTAGTTGATGTTCATAGTATCGGAAAATATAAAATACTAGGAGAGTCAGTAGATGATGCTGTGGGCGAAGCATTTGACAAGACAGCAAAAATCTTAGGTTTGGGCTACCCAGGTGGGCCAGCTTTAGCTGAACTAGCAAAGAAAGGAGACAAAAATAAATACAAATTTCCAAGACCTATGACGGATAGGCCAGGACTTGATTTTAGTTTTAGTGGCTTAAAGACTTATGCGCGTAATACCTTCTCCAAGTATCCCGACAATAAGGCAGATATTGCAAAGGCTTTCGAAGTTGCTGCTACTCAAACATTGATGATAAAGTGTAGGAGGGCTCTAGAACAATTAAATTATTCTAGCTTAGTAGTTGCTGGAGGGGTTAGTGCAAATTTATCGCTTAGAAGTGAACTAGATAAGATGTGCGATAAATTGGGAGCTAGAGCTTTTTATCCAAGACAAGAATTTTGTACTGACAATGGAGCAATGATAGCTTTGGCTGGGCATTACCGGCTATCTGCAGAACAATTTAACGATGACTCTGAGATTACAATAAAGCCAAGATGGAGCCTAGAAGAACTGAATGCAATCTGATAGGCTGCAATATTGACCCAATTATTTGTTAAGTTGAATTTATGAAACTATTTGAGCTGGAGCGCTATGTGTTTATAATAGTCAGCTTGATATCCGAAGTATAACTGAAGTGTAAAAGAATGGTTATTATCCCTGCAATTGATTTAAAAAATGGACAGTGCGTCAGACTTAGACAAGGACTAATGGAAGATACAACAGTATTTTCAGATAACCCTGCTGAGATGGCAGCACAGTGGGTAGGGCAGGGCGCAAAAAGATTGCATCTTGTAGATTTAAATGGTGCATTCGAAGGCAAACCAGTGAATGCTTCAAGTGTTAGCGATATAACTAGAGCGTTTCCAGATTTACCTGTTCAGATTGGCGGAGGTATTCGTAACTTAGATATTGCAAGCACCTATATTGAGGCAGGTGTTAGTTATCTCATAATAGGCACCATGGCAGTAACTAATCCTGAGTTTGTTTCTGAACTGTGCGCAAAATTTCCAGGCAAGATTATTGTTGGTTTAGATGCAAATAACGGCCTAGTAGCAACCGATGGTTGGGCTAAACAGACAGACATTCATGTTAGCGAGTTATCGAAAAAATTTGAACAAGACGGTGTTAGCTCTATTGTTTATACCGACATATCTAGAGACGGAATGATGCAGGGAGTCAATGTGGAGGCAACAGCAAACCTTGCTAAACAAACTAGCATCCCAATTATCGCTTCTGGAGGTATAACTACAATCAATGATATTTCTAGTTTATTACTTGAGTCTCATCACGGGATTTCTGGCGCCATTACCGGAAGGGCTATATACGAAGGTACATTGAATTTTACTAAAGCCCAAGAACTTTGCGAGCAATATTAGATGATTATTGAAGTAGCTTACGCCTTAGAGAAAAAACAAACACTCTTGAGTTTTGATATCGATGAAGGTTCAACCCTTCGTCAAGCTATCGAACTATCGGGCATATTAGATATCTATCCTCAGATTGATTTATCAAAAGACAAGACAGGGATATTTGGAAAGATTGCAAAACTAGACACGGTCTTACGTGAAAAAGATAGAGTAGAAATATACAGACCCCTAGTCGCTGATCCCAAGCAGGTACGCAAAGAGCGTGCAGCACAAGGAAAGATTATGCGAAGTAGTAAAAAGGAAAAAGCATAGGTACAATGGCTATTCTAGTAATTATATAAAACTCAATGAGCGAAGAAAAACCTCCGTCGACAAAGCCTATTCTGCAGAGAATAATAAACAAGTTTTTTCATTACCCGTTAACTACTAGCGACGACCTTCTGCATACCCTAAAAGAGGCTGAAGAGCACCATATAATTGATTCACATAGTCGATCAATCATTGAAGGAACAATGCAGCTTCAAAATCTCGAGGTTCGTGATGTTATGGTTCCAAAGTCAAAAATGGTAATGATAGAGAACAATGTTCCAACAAAAAAACTAATTGAGATGATGGTTAAGTCTTCTCATTCTAGGTTTCCTGTACTAAACGAGCAAAAAGATAAGGTTCAGGGGATAATTTTAGCTAAGGATCTTTTGGCATTTTTAGCTGTAGACAAAAAGAAAGGTCTTGGCTATAAGGAGTATTTAAGGGCCGCAGTTTTGGTGCCTGAAAGTAAGACTTTGGGAGCAATGCTTAGAGATTTTCAACAAAAAAAATCACACATGGCAATTGTTATGGATGAGTATGGAGAGATAGCAGGCTTAGTAACGCTTGAGGATGTTCTTGAGCAGATAGTTGGTGAAATTGTTGATGAACACGACCTAGAGGAAGACAACATTATCGACTTTGGTGAGGGCAGATTTTTATTAAATGCCAGTACCCCCATTGATGAATTCAATGAATATTTTGAGGTAACCCTAAAGGCAGACAATGTTGATACGGTTGCAGGTTTTGTTATTAATGGGTTTACCTTCCTACCTGAACAGATGAGTGAGATTGATTTGCAAGGGTTTAATTTTAAGGTACTTAAAACTGACACTAGAAGGCTACATTTATTAGAAGTTAAAAGAATTGAAACTCCATAACATAACTAATATATGCTTTTTATTTTTTATAAACCCAAATGTCATCACTAGAAAAAACAGTCGAAATGGCTATAGATCTGTTAAAAAAACAACAGGTCAGTGACTTCGAAATATCACTCACATCAAGTTCAGGAGTCTCTACCTCTGTAAGGCTGGGCAATGTTGAAACTCTACAGTACCATTTAGATAAGAGCTTCGAAATTAATGTATATTTCGGCCAAAAAAAAGGCCACGCATCCAGCGTAGACCTCACTAAAGAAGGCCTAAAGAAGTCAATCGAGTCTGCCTGCCTAATTGCTAAATACACTCAGGAAGACCCATTTAATGGCCTAGCTCCAAAGGAAAGGATGGCGTTTAGTGCGCCTGATTTAGATTTATACCATCCATGGGAACTGGAAGCTACTGAGAGTATTGAATTAGCTAAAGAGTGCGAGTCTATTGCTCTAGAACAGGAATATATCGACAACTCAGAGGGTACAGAAGTTTCAAGTTACGAAGGTAAAGGCCTATATGCAAACTCTAACGGCTTGATTGCAACACAAAAAAGCACTAGCCACTCAATGCATTGTTCTTTAATCGCTAAAAAAGGTACAGAAAAGCAGACCGCATATGAATACACAACGGCACTAGATTACAAAGACCTCAGCTCATTAAATAGTGTTGCAACAGGGGCAGCTAAGTTGGCTCAGAATAAGCTAGGCGCCAGTTCCTTGACCTCTCAAAAGTGCCCGGTTATTTTTACATCACGCTTATCTAGCGGTCTATTTTCACAGTTATTGGGCGCTTTGGGAGGCTCTAGGCAATACAAAAAATCAACTTTTTTGTTAGACAGTCTAGATAAATTAATATTACCAGAGAGTGTAAATATAACTGAAAAGCCACTTACAAAGAAAACATTAGGTGCTAAGTCCTTCGATAGTGATGGGGTACTTAAAGGTGAACAACACTTTATAAAGAATGGCTATGTTAAGAGCTATATTATGGGGCAATATTCTGCTAACCAGCTTGGTCTTAATACAACCGCAAATTCTGGAGGTGTCAACAATGTAGTTGTGAGTGCAAACTTTAATGGCGGCCTTGACTCTTTAATTAAGGATACAGATAAATGCCTTGTAGTAACTGAGCTTATGGGCCATGGGATTAATGGCACTACCGGAGACTACTCAAGGGGTGCACTTGGTTATTGGGTCGAGGGTGGTGAAATTAAATTTCCGGTCTCTGGTCTTACTATTGCTGGCAATTTGAAGGATATGTTTAAAGGGGTTGTGCATATTGGCAATGACATTGATATGCGTAGCAATATCAAGGTTGGTTCTGTTCTAGTTAACGAAATGACTATTGCAGGCGATTTACAATGATAGAATATGATGTCATAGTCATTGGCGGCGGAATGGTCGGCCAGTCTTTTGCATTAAGTTTATTACAAAAAAGTGAACTCAAGGTCGCAATAATCGAGCCCAATAATCCACAACCCAAACTTACAAAGGATTTCCATACGCGGGTTAGTGCAATTAACCTGAAGTCCGAGGACTTGTTAACAAGACTTGGAGTGTGGGAACTTATTAAACGCAAGCATGTCTTTACTAAAACCAAGGTATGGGACCAAAATTCACACGGCAGTATAAGCTTTAATTCCCAAGACGAAAGTTTATCGAGTTTGGGAAGTATTATTGAAAATGATGCAATTCAGAAAGCCTTATACGAGTCACTATCCAGAACATCAGCTGAATATATTAAGGCTAAACTTAGCTCTATTAAAAAGATAAATAATGGCTATCAAATTAGATTGGATAATGACGAAAATATAACTTGCCAGCTATTAATAGGAGCAGACGGAGCCCTATCACGTACCAGAGAATTAGCTGGAATTGAATTTAGCACTACCAACTATAATCAGCAAGCCATTATTTGTAATATAACCACGACTAATGACTTTGAAGATACTACATGGCAGCGATTCTTATCCGATAGTATTGTAGCAGTATTACCTCTAAGCAATACTCAAGCATCAATAGTTTGGTCTGCTAATAATCATTTAGCTGAAGATTTAATTTCACTTTCTAATGAAGATTTTGTAAAACGCTTAGAGAATGCAACAGAGCATCGTTTTGGAAGATTGAAAGTTGCAAGTGACATCTATTCATTCCCATTAATTGAACGTAGTGCTAAGGATTATGTGAAAGAAAATTTGGCTTTGGTGGGGGATGCTGCACACAACATCCACCCACTAGCAGGACAGGGGGTTAATTTAGGATTCGCCGATGTCGAAGAATTAACACACCAGATAATAAATAGCAATAAGCCTCTTGGCGACTATAGTGTTCTTAGGAAGTACGCCAGGTCTAGACGCTTTGACAATGAGCTAATGGCAAAAACTATGACCGCGCTCAACTGGATTTATAAAGAAAATAATGAGCCATTAAGGTGGCTGAGGGGTTTAGGCATGAACATAATTGATAACAATTCATCAATTAAATCATTCTTTCAAAGGCAAGCACTAGGCGATACAGACAAAACCCCTACTTGATTATTTTATTGGGTGTTATAACGCCATCAAGTTTCACATCCCAAGGCTGAATATCGAGCCTCTTTACTTCTTGGCAATCAAACGCAAGACCGTAAAGTTTAGGACTTTTATAGTCTAACTGCCTCATCTTAAAAGACAACGTTCTATCATAAAAACCACCACCCATACCTATTCGGTTTTTTTGATTATCAAATCCTACCAAAGGCATAAGAATGATATTTAGCCTATTGGCGTTAACATATTTTGAAAAAACAGGTTCATTTATGCCAAATCTATTTTTTATAAATTTGTTACCTGTTTTTGCGAATTTTAAGCTTTTACCGTCTAATAAAGGCAAATAGACGCATAATCCAAGCATTTGCATATGCTTTTGAATATAAACAGGGTCGATCTCACCGTCATTTGAAAGGTAGATAGCAATCCTTCTGCCAGTTTTAAATATACCCAAACTTTTGCATTTTGATAGTAACTGTTTAGAGCACTTGACTCTATCTGAGTTAGTAACAGATCTTCTTTTCTGCCTAAGAGTTTGCCTTAAGTCTTTCATTAATTAAATTAAGATACGATTTAGGTAAATTATTATAGTTGAAATACAGAAATAGAGGTAAATAGAAATGCTTGATAAAAGTCCATTGTGCCGTGTTGGAAGCAACCTGAAACCATCTGGCTCAAGGCGGAATTTCGAAGCCTCCCGTAGGTTTCCCACTTCAAGGCGGGCTTGCACAATAGTCAGCTATCTCATTTCCTAATGTTGTTTTTAATCGGCTCAGGGAATATAACCAATCACGAACACAACAGATACAAATATTATCTCACTTTATTGGTAACATACGATAGAATTATTTCTAAATAAAGTTACTATAATAGCTATATTTAGGTGTAGAATTAACTGTTCTGAGTAAAAAAAATCATATATTCTATCCCCACAATATAAAATATAGTGACAGCCTGATTGCCTCTAATAGTGCTAAGCAATGTAGTCACATTTGTTGTAATCATTTTGACCAAAGCTGTCTAATTATTAATATTTTTTGTATATTTTCATTAAGGATGATTGATACATGGCTGACAAAAATAAATCCAAAGAGCTTATGTTTCAAATAAGATTTGAGTTGAGTGATTTAGATGCAAAAGGTATGAACTTAGATAGTCCAAAAGGCAATTCCAGAGCTCTTATATCAATTTTAAGTTCTTGTAATGCAGAAGCAATTAGTGTGTATGAGGCATTTGCAGGCTATTGTCACGAGGCAGAAATAAATGGCATAGAGAATTATCCATTATATAACTGGACAAAATCAGTAATTAGTGACCCTCAAAAAGTAAAAAAACATTCAAAAAAATTTACTGTATACGTTAAAGGCAATGAAGTGTACGATAAAAATACTGCAGAAGATATATATAACAAATTGAGTTCTCTACCGGTATGCATGAAATTAAATATTCATGACACAGACCCAAAAAATAACCCGCAAATGCCTAAGAAATATAAATTATAAACTTTATTGAGATTTATTTTGAATTCATCAGACTTTTCCTCACTTAACCTCAGTAGAGAACTATTAAACAATTTGGATTCTCTTGGATACAAAGAGATGACAGCCATACAGTCGTTGAGTTTGCCTGTTATATTGGCAAATAAAGATTTGATTGGGCAAGGAAAAACTGGTTCTGGCAAGACAGCAGCATTCGGTCTTGGGCTAATCAATAAGATGGACCTTAATTCTTTTAAGCCTCAGTCTTTAGTTATTTGCCCTACAAGAGAGCTAGCAGAACAGGTTGCTGAAGAGATACGAAGATTGGCAAGGGTAATCAATAATGTAAAGGTTATAACTTTATGTGGTGGTGCTCCAATAGGTCCACAAATAGGGTCATTAAGGCACAGAACTCATGTAATTGTGGGTACACCAGGAAGGATCGAAGAGCACCTAAGAAAGGGTACACTTGATTTAGATAACATTAACACATTGGTTCTAGATGAGGCAGACCGTATGTTAGATATGGGATTCCTAGAATCCATAGAAAAGATTGTATCAAATACCCCTATAGAACGCCAAACTCTTCTTTTCAGTGCAACATTCCCTGAAGAAATTAACACTATTGCAGGCAGTGTCATGAATAGACCTATTAAGGTTAAGTCTGAGTCAATGCATGAAGAAAAAACAATAAAGCAGTTTTTTTATGAGACCAACAGTCACGATGACAGAATGACAGCGCTCAGAATTTTACTATCAAAATATAAACTAGAGTCTGTTCTTGTTTTTTGTAATACCAAGAGTGACACCAAAGATGTAGCCAATGAATTGAGATATCATGGCCACTATGCCCTAGCAATTCATGGGGACCTTGACCAACGAGACAGAGACCAGTCCCTGATTAGATTTACCAATAAAAGTGCGTCCGTTCTTGTGGCCACTGACGTTGCTGCTCGTGGTTTAGATATTGACTCACTCGATATGGTTATAAATTACAATGTTGCGCACAATCCAGAAGTACATATACATCGTATTGGCAGAACCGGAAGGGCCGGCCGTGTCGGTATAGCCTGTACTCTATATAGTGACAAAGAAAAATATAAAATCGAAACATTAAGTAGCATTGTAGACAATGAAGAGCTCCCAGACACTCTTCCTAGTGATAATTATTTAGCTAAACCCGCCAACAAACCAGCAATGACAACAATTAAGATAGATGGCGGCAAGAAACAAAAGCTTCGTCCTGGAGATATTGTGGGTGGTATTACTGCAAATGGTAGCATTGATGGAGATAAAATTGGCAAAATACATGTTACTAACAATTGGTCTTATGTTGCTGTTAGTTCAGATTTGGCTAAGGATGTACTTAGAAAAATTAAAAGCGACAAACTAAAAGGTAAAGCTTTTAGAGCCAGGATACTGTCTTAATCTATACAACTTTTCTAATCATAAACTATCTGCGAGTTAATTGTAATATCGAGAGTGTCTCTAGCGTTTAAAAAGCCTAACTCAACAATGCACTCCAATGCATGAACTTTTGCACCGAGCTTATTAATCAGTTCTACAACAGCCTTAACTGAGCCTCCTGTAGCCAACAGATCATCAATTATTAATACATTTTCATTTTTGCTTATTGCATTTTTGTGTATTTCAAATGTATTATGGCCATACTCTAATTGATAATCTATACTGGCGCATTTATCTGGGAGTTTGCCAGGTTTTCGCACCATAACAAATGGTATACCTGTTGTATAAGATACAGCAGAGCCAAAAATAAACCCCCTAGCATCAAGCCCAACAATTTTATCAATTGTTTTTTGACTATATTTATTTGCAATACAATCAACAGCATAAGAAAAAGCTTTTGGGTCTGCTAATAGTGGTGAGATATCTCTAAATATAATGCCTTTCTTTGGAAAATCATTAATGTCTTTAATGTAACTTTTTAAATCCATAATGATAAACCAAATTATTAGTGTTTGAAGTGCCTCATGCCGGTAAATACCATGGAGATTCTATGTTCATTGGCAGCAGCAATAACATCATCATCTCGCATAGACCCACCCGGCTGAATAATTGCCTTGACCCCAGCCTCGGCCGCGGCATCAATTCCATCTCTGAATGGGAAAAAGGCATCAGAAGCCATGACTGAACCTTCAACCTGTAGCCCTTCATCAGAGGCCTTAATGCTAGCAATTTTAGCTGAATACACCCTTGACATTTGACCTGCCCCTACACCAATAGTCATTTCATCTTTAACATAAACAATGGCATTTGATTTAACCACTTTTGCCACATTCCATGCAAACAATAGGTCCTTTACTTGTTCCTCTGTCGGCTCTATATCACTAACGCAACGTATATCTTTGCTAGTAATAACACCCAGATCTTTATCTTGAATCAAAAGCCCACCATTAACTCTTTTATAGTCTAATGAATTTTGTGCAGTACTAAGATCTCCACATTCAAGTACGCGTACGTTTGGTTTTGTCGCTAACACTTTTTTTGCATCTGCGTCAATACTTGGCGCTATTATGACTTCGACAAATTGTTTATCAATAATATTCTTAGCTGTTAACTTATCAAGCACACGGTTAAAAGCAATAATGCCACCAAATGCCGATGTAGGGTCAGTCCTAAATGCGTCCATATATGCGTCATTAATATTGCTACGCACAGCTACACCGCAAGGATTAGCGTGCTTAACTATTACACAGGCAGGAGATTCAAAGCTACGTACACATTCCAATGCGGCATCAGTATCGGCCATATTGTTGTAAGACATTTCCTTGCCTTGTAATTGAATACTTGAAGATATACAAGACTCTGTAAGCTTGTTTTCTTTGTAGAATGCGGCACTTTGGTGCGGGTTTTCACCATAACGCATAGACTGGACCTTATGAAATTGAAGGTTCATAGTGTTAGGGAATCCATCTTCAGATTTACCTAAATAGTTTGCTATAGCGCCATCATATTGAGCTGTATGTTCAAAAGTTTTCAAAGCTAAATCAGCTCTGGTAGTTAGAGTAGTGTCGCCTGAATCATTAATCTCATCAATAACTTTTTGATAGTCTGAACTATCAACCACAACCGTTACTGAGGCATAATTTTTTGCGCTAGACCTAAGCATAGCTGGCCCACCTATATCAATATTTTCAATTGCGACTTCTAGTGTGCAGTCATCTCTGGCTATAGTTTCTTGAAACGGGTAAAGATTAACAACAACCAAGTCGATTGGGTGGATATTGTGTTCTTTCATGATCCCTTCATCGATACCACGACGAGCAAGAATGCCCCCATGAATTTTTGGGTTTAATGTTTTTACTCTTCCAGCCATCATTTCAGGGAAGCCAGTATAGTCAGACACTTGAATAACAGAAATTCCGTTTTCAGTTAGAAGTTTAGCGGTACCACCTGTAGACAATATTTCGATATTATGACTGGCTAGAACTTTTGCAAAATCTACTATACCATTTTTATCAGAAACACTTAATAGAGCACGTTTTATAGACATTTTATTCCTTACATGAATTTATAGAATCAACAGGTAAGAATTATAGATAGTTAGAGTTTATATAGTTCTATTTTTTTCTTTAATGTGCCGCGATTTATGCCTAAAATTCTTGAGGCTTCACTCTGGTTTTGTTTTGTGAATTCTAAAACATGTTTAATTACAATTGGTTCAACGTCATTTATAACCATCTTAAATACATTGCTTGCTTTTTCGCCGTTAAGTTGCCTGAAGTAACGCTCAAGCTTTGCATTTATACAAGTAGGTAGATCAGTTGGACTCATTATTTTCCAGAAATTCTTTAAACAAACTGTACTGTAAATTAGGCTCACTAACTTTATTGATTTTATTCCAAAAAGTTAAATAAGAGCTTTGGTAAAGATGTATAGCATACCAAAAAATATGCTTTCTGGCGAGCCTTACACCCATATTTTCGCCATAAAATTTATGAATTTGATTAATATGACTAAGAATTGTTAGTTTTTTTAGATTGTGTGGAATCTTTGGAGCCATCATTCCAGTTTTTAGATAGTGGTCAATTTCACCAATAACCCAAGGGTTTCCCTGGGTGGCTCTACCCACCATAATGCCTTTTGCTCCAGTATAATCTAAGACATCTTTGGCTTTCTTTGCAGAAGTAATATCTCCATTTGCTATTACCGGTATATCCACAATATCAACAACTTCAGCTATTGTGTCATATTCTGCATTACCATTATATTTATCATCACGAGTACGACCATGAATAGTCAACATTTCTATTCCAGCATCCTCAGCAATTTTTGCAATTGTAGGAGCATTCTTGTTGTTAGTATTCCATCCTGTACGCATCTTTAAGGTTACCGGTACATCTACAGCATTGACAACAGATGTAAGTATATCTTTTACTAGCATTTCATCCTTCATTAGTGCTGAGCCGGAGGCTTTGTTGCAAACTTTTTTAGCAGGGCAGCCCATATTTATGTCGACTATTTCCGCACCAAAATCTAGCGCATGTTTGGCTGAGTTAGCTAACTCATCAGGTTGTGAGCCTGCAATTTGTAGACTTATAGGTCCATCTTCGCCACTAAAATCTAACCTATATTTTGATTTCTTTGATTTAAGCAAGTGTTTCTTAATTACAACCATTTCAGAGATAGTAAGGCCTGCACCTTGTTCTTTACATATTCTACGAAAGGGCTTGTCACTTGTGCCAGCCATAGGCGCAAGAAAAACTTGTGATGTTAATTGGTGTGTGCCAATTTTCATTTACAATTCTTTACCAGACTTTTTGGTTTTTTTTATTAGCCTGCCTTGTTTGAGTTTGGATAGATGGTCGACAAACAAAATGCCATTTAAATGGTCGACTTCGTGCTGGATACAGATACTTAATAAGTCACTCGCATCCATTTCAAAGTTCTCACCTTTTTGATTCATAGCGTCAACTTTAATGCTTTCAAAGCGTTTAATTGATTCAACATAATCTGGAACAGATAGGCAGCCCTCTTCAGACTCTGTTTTGCCAATCTTTTCAGTAATTACTGGGTTAATAAGACAAATGGGTTCATTTTGTTGTTCAGAAATATCTATCACTATGATTCTTTTGTGTTGATTTATCTGTGTAGCAGCAAGTCCAATTCCAGGGGCTTGATACATAGTCTCAAACATATCATCAACCAGTACTGATATTGAGTCATCAAACACCTCTACCTCTTCGGCAATTTTTCTTAGGCGCTTATCTGGATAGTGAAGGATAGGTAGGATCATTTGATTTTAATGGTTGTGTTAGCTATTTTACTTGATAGTTCTTTATAGTCTTCATTGAAGTGGAGTCCACGACTTTCTTTTCTGTCTATAGATGAGTCAACAATAATTTGTGCTGTTTTAACTAAATTTCTTAGTTCGATAAGGTCATTTGAAATTAGATATGTTCCGTAATATGAGTCAACCTCTAGGTTAATTACCTCTAATCTTTGTTGGGCATACTGTAAGCGCTTATTGCTCCTAACTATACCAACAAAGTTCCACATAAGACGTCTAATTTCATCCCATAGATGTAGCACAACTACCTTTTCCTTGGATGCCGAAACCCTAGATTCATCCCAAGAATTAAATATGGGCAATTTTGTTGATAATTGTTGCTTATTTATATGTTTAGCACAAGATTTAGCAAAAACTATACATTCTAATAATGAATTACTGGCCATTCTATTAGCGCCATGTACACCGGTATGCGCAACTTCACCTACTGCATACAAATTATTGATACTAGAGTTAGCGTTTAAGTCTGTTTGAATACCGCCACAGGTATAGTGCGCAGCAGGAACAACTGGGATTGGTTCTTTGGAAATATCTATTCCAAAGGAAGAGCATTTATTTTTTATAGTAGGGAAGTGCTCTTCAATCCATTTCTCACCTTTGAATGATATATCAAGATAAACACAGTCAAGCCCTTTAGTCTTCATTTCATTGTCTATAGCTCGAGCCACTACGTCTCTTGGTGCAAGCTCCCTCCTCTCATCATAATTTTGCATGAACTCTTTACTGTCACCTAAGGTTAAGATTCCACCTTCACCTCTTACCGCTTCAGAAATCAAAAAAGACTTTGCATGGGGGTGAAATAGGCAAGTTGGATGAAATTGGGTAAATTCCATATTTGTAACCTCACAACCAGCACGATAAGCCATAGCAATACCATCACCTGTCGACGTATCAGGGTTTGATGTATACAGATAAGTTTTCGATGCCCCGCCAGTAGCTAATACTGTTTTGTGTGCAATAAAGCTTTCAACAATTTTGGTTTCCTTGTTTAGTATGTAGGCACCTGAACAACTATCATCGTTTAATAGTAAATCTACAGCTATATAGTTTTCAAAAATTGAAATATTGTCTCTACTGCGAACACTTTCGAGCAAGTTTAATTGAATATGCTCGCCAGTTTTGTCTGCAACATGAGCCACTCTGCGTTCACTATGGCCGCCCTCTGTAGTTAGATGGTATTTGTTTTCTTTCTTGGTAAAAGGTACTCCATGGCTCTCAAGAGAGTTTATTGCTTCGGGGGCATTTTCTACCATAAACTTTATTGACTCAATATTGCCAAGACCGGCACCAGCAATCAAGGTGTCTTTAATATGCTTGTCAAAGTTGTCATTTTTTGCTAGTACCGCAGATACCCCGCCTTGGGCATAATATGAACTGCCTTCAAGAATTTTATCTTTAGAAATCAACGCGATAGACATTTCTCTAGATAAATGCAGTGCGGTTACTAATCCAGCGCTACCCGTGCCTATAATTAATACGTCAAATTTGTGTTGTGATGGCATAAAATAATATATATTAAAAAATGGTAATATTATAAAATAACTATGTTATAATATTATTCGAAGTTAAAAAACTACTAGTTTTAACTTTATTCTCCTCCTTTAGTAGTAAAGGCCTCGTTTCATAATTTGAGACGAGGCTTTTTATATTTTCGGTCTAAACATAATGAGTAATTTTGGTAACAGGGTTAGATTTGCTATAAGGGCACTTAGCATTGCAGTAGCTGTAAAAAAACCAAAATAAATGCTAGGAATAAAGTTCGATAGGGATAAAATTAGGAATCCAAGAGCCACAGTAATGGAGGTGTAGAACATTGCTAAACCAATGCTTCCGTGTGATCGGTACATAGTGGCAATGTAGTCATTGTCTTTAATAAATTCAATCTTGTATCTATGAATATAGTGAATAGCATTGTCAACACCTATGCCAATTGCGATAGCGGCAATTGTTATTGTCATTAGATCAAGAGGTATGTTAAAAATTCCCATAATTCCAAGGATAAATAATGAAGGAAGGGTGTTAGGAATTAAAGCAAGTACAGATAAGCTTAACGATTTAAATATAAATAAAAACATAACAAATATAATAGCAAAAACAACAATGATTGTTTTTATTTGGGAATTGAATAGACTTTGAAGCATATTATTGTACAAAACTAACATGCCACTCATATGGAAGTTTTTTTCATTAAATCCAAAATTATCAGCGATATAGTTTTTAATTTGGTTTATTAGTTCACCGCGCCTTAAGTTTTTGTTGGTCTCTTTAATTCTAGCAACAATTCTTAACCTTCCACTATCTTCAGACAGGTATGGATAAAATACGTAGTTTTTTGCGCTTTCAGGCATCTGAGCCTTAACAACATTTAAGAAGAATCCACTTAATGGTTCATTGTCATTAGCCTGAGTCAATATTTGCATTAAGGTATCTATAGAAAGAACCTTTCCAGTTTCATCCAAACCTTCAATATATTGGTGGATATTGTTTATATCATCTCTTAACTCTTCATCGTACCAGTAGTCCTCTGCCAGATCGTCAAACACAATTTCAAGAGGTATTGTGCCTCCAAGGTTATTATCGATTGAACTTAGCCCTTGATTGATTTCAGTGTCTTGTTTAAAGTAATCTATAAAGCGATTCTCAACACTCAGTTTACTAATGCCGTAAAAAGAAACGATAACAAGAATAGACAAAACTACAATCAATTGGTTGCCAAATTTTTCGCTAAATTTAGCTAAATTGTATGTAGTACTTAGCTCAGTTTTATGCCTAATTACTTTAGCTTTTGGTATTAAACTCATTATCATAGGGAAAGCTAAAAATGACAACACAAGCGCTATCGTAACACCTATAGACATCATCCATCCAAAATCAATAACCGGCCTTATGCCAGAAATAAGTAAAGAACTAAAAGCCGTAAATGTTGTTAATGTAGTAAAAAGACATGGTTTAAACATTTGTATTAGTGTTTCTTTAATTAATTGTTTTGATTCTAGCTCAGTTTTATTTTGTGCTAATTCACGATAACGCACCACAAGGTGTATTGTTACTGACAGTGTCATAACTAACAACAAAGAAAAAAAGTTACTTGATATTACTGTTACTTTCCACCCCAAAAATGCCAAAATACCTGTCATTATTAATGCCCCAGAAACACTGATCCCTATAGGCATTAGAACCCAACGTATTGATTTAAATATCATAGCAAGGACAACTATCATAAGTCCAAGTACAGCTATACTAAAGACAATTAAATCATTTCCTATGTATGCAATAATATCATTGGATATCATAGGTAGTCCGCCCAAGAAAAGGGTGGCATTGGCCCTATATTTGTCAATTACAGAGCGTATTTCTGCTATAGTTTTGGCTTGCAATTTATTTTCAATATTTGAATTTATTAAGACCTTTTTTTCTATAGCATTTAGTTTGTTTGTGTCATTCTTTGACAAATTATCGATAGCTTTTTGTGCACGCATATCGTCGCGCTTTTCTTTAAGCTCCTTAAATGCATGATTTTCATTTAATGAGATTAAGATGGCAGTTGTTTTGCCATCTAGGCTTACAAGGTTGTTGGCATATAGTGGGGAAGATGTGAATTCTGAATTTGCCAGCAATAAATCTGCATTGCCTTTATCTATGCTTATGTCTGATGAGGCAAGATCTGTTAAGTCTATTGGCGGAGATCTGAACAAAGGTACATCCAGTATAGTTGTAACTGATTGAATACCGCTAACACTCCTCAACTCATCTCTAAAGCTCCTTAAATGAGTTAAATTATCTTCATCGAGCAAGTTGCTTTGAATTTGATAGCTAATAATTAATGAATCATCGGTACCAAAATCTTTTTTTATGCTTTGATAGAATCGGAGATTTTTATCACCCTCTAGAACTAGTGAGTCTGAAGATGCATCTAACTGAAAATTGGGAATTTGTGCAACAAAAAACACTAAAACAAGGCAAAGTAAAGTAATGCCTTGTTTTGGTTTACTCATAATTAGATCGATAAGCTTATGAGCAGCCATAATTGCTATTTAAAATTCAAATTTTTGGGGTAGTTGTGAACCAATTAATGAATCAATATGTACTTCAAATAATGACTTGCTTTCCCAATTGTTTTCACTCTTTCGAGTAATTAGCTTTGCGCTCATAGCCTTGCCTTCCCCTTCGACAATGAATAACCTGCCATTTTTCTTTAGTAGATGTAAATAGCTATTGTATATCTTTGGCACAGAAGCTTCAATAATTACGATATCAAAAAAATTTGTTGTCCTCCAGTCTCTAAAATCTGTATTAATAAATTGAACATTATTAATATCTAGAGATTGGACTCGTTGTTGAGCTGAATTGCTAAGCTCTTCATCTATTTCTATTGTAGAGACTGATTTAGCTAGCTTTGAAATCACTGCTGTAAGGTACCCACTACCAGTACCCACCTGCAGAACATCCTCGTCTTTTTGAATATTTACTATATCAAGTATTCTTCCTTCAAGCTTTGGGCTTAACATTTTAGCAGTAGAGTTTAGTGGTATCTCTATATCAGCAAAAGCAAGTTTTTTGTATTTCTCTGGTACAAAATTTTCTCGACATATTTCTTTTAAGAACTCATTTGCTTCATTGTTCAGTCCGCCCCATGGCCGAACTTGCTGTTCAATAGTATTATTTCGTGCTTGTAAAATATCCATCAGTTATCCTTTAAAAAATTCTAGATATATTATATAGCCTACCATTGTTAACCATATAAGACCTACTTGATCTTTAATATTTTTAATATCTTTTTCCATAATTCCCATTTATATATTTTTATAATTTGTCCTTTCTCTTTTTCGGGGGCATTAAGTCAGTTATAGTTCCTTCTGCCATCTCAACAGCGAACGCGGTGGTTTCTGAGAGTGTAGGGTGGGCATGAACTGTAAGAGCTATATCCGCCATATCACAGCCCATCTCAATTGCAAGAGTTGCCTCAGCAATAAGTTCACCCGCATTGGTCCCACATATGCCCATCCCAATTATTCTACCTGTTTCTTTATCGAATAAAGCTTTAGTGATGCCTTCACTTCGACCTATGCTCAGACTTCTGCCAGAGGCAGCCCAAGGAAAGACACCCTTATCATAGTCAATACCTTGTTCTTTAATTTCTTTTTCAGTTTTTCCTGTCCATGCAACTTCTGGGTCAGTATATGCAACTGAAGGAATTGTTAATGCATCAAAGCCAGATTTATGGCCACATATAACCTCAGCAGCTACTTTAGCTTCATGCACAGCCTTATGTGCTAGCATTGGTTGTCCAACAATGTCACCAATGGCATAGATGTTATTTACATTAGTTTTCATTTGCCTATCAACCGAGATAAAACCTCTATCATCAACATTGATGCCTGCCTTATCAGCGTCGATTAATTTCCCATTTGGTGAACGACCTACAGACACAAGTACCTTATCAAAAGTATCAAATTCAGGCGCATCTTTGCCATCAAAACCAACCTTGATACCTCCCTTCAAAGCTTTAATGCTGGTAACCTTAGTGCTAAGGAATATATTACTATATTGTTTCTTTATGCGCTTTAATAAAGGGTTTACAATATCTTTATCGGCACTAGCAATTAGTTGTTCAGCTAATTCAACTACAGTAATTTCACTACCAAGAGCACTATATACTGTCGCCATCTCAAGTCCAATGATGCCACCACCAACTATCAGCAGTCGTTTAGGTATGCTTTCTAGCTCGAGTGCATCTGTCGAGTCCATTACTCTTGGGTCATCAAATGGGAAACTAGGAATCTTAGTTACACTTGATCCAGCAGCAATAATACATTGTTCGAACTCAATTAACTCTGATTCCGATTCCTTTCCTTCGCTATCAACAACAATGCTATTAGGCGAGGCAAACTTGCCATAACCAGAAATTATTTGCACCTTTCTTGCTTTAGCTAAAGCCTTAATTCCAGATGTTAGTTTAGAAACAGTATTATTTTTATTTAGCCTGATAGCATCAATATCGATATCGGGTTCATTGAATGTAACTCCAATATTAGAAGATTCGCTAGCCTCATTAATTATTTGTGCAGTATGTAATAGGGCCTTAGAAGGAATACAGCCAACGTTTAGACATACTCCACCTAGGCTCTCATAGCGCTCAATTAGTACAACCTTCTTACCTAGGTCGGCTGCACGAAAGGCAGCTGTATAGCCACCAGGACCTGAGCCAATTACTGCAACTTCAGTCTTTATCATAATAAAATCTCTCTAATATCTCTTAATATATTGCCAAGATCGTTTATAAATCTAGCGCCCTGGACCCCATCAATAACTCTGTGATCATAAGACAGTGCAAGAGGCAACATTAAAGTTGGAATAAAATTATCGCCATCCCAAACAGGCTTTATCTGTGAGCGCGATACACCTAATATAGCAACCTCAGGGGCATTTACTATTGGGGTAAATTGGGTACCTCCAATACCTCCAAGGCTAGTAATAGTAAACCCTGAACCTTGAAAGTCCGATGGCTTTAATAGGCCCTCTCTTGCAGTCTGAGATTTTTCAGACAGTTCGGTCGCTAGTTCTACCAGTGATTTCTTGTTAACATCACGAATAACAGGCACAACAAGCCCGTTAGGTGTGTCAACAGCAATACCTATATTGAAGTACTTCTTTAATATCAGGTTTTCGCTTGATTGGTCCAAAGATGAGTTAAATGTAGGATGTTTTTTTAATGCCTGTACAACTGCCTTCATAATAAAAACCAATGGAGTCAATTTAACTCCTCTTGATTTTTGTTGCTGTCTGAATTCTTCCATCTGGTCAATATTAACTTCGTCGAACTGCGTAACGTGTGGGATATTGAGCCAAGATGATGACAAGTGTTTACCTGAGAGTTTGTTTATTCTCGATAAAGGCTTTGTTTCAATTTCTCCAAATTTAGAGAAATCAATAACCGGCAATGAAGGTATAGAGCTACCGCCTCCTCCAGATACAATCAACTGCTTAACATAAGATTTTAGGTCAGAATCAAGTATCCTGCCTTTCCTTCCTGTGCCATTAATTTTTGAAAGGTCAGCGCCTAACTCTCTAGCAAGCTTACGAATTGATGGAGATGCATGCGAGTCAGCCGGGGCTGCAATTGTGACAGATTCATCAATATTGTTTGATGAAGAATTTTGTTGAGCATTGTTATTCGCGTTATTGGTTGTGCTGCTAGAACTTTCAATAATTGTGCTAGCAACCTGCGAACCAACATTGTTGGTCTCTAGGTTAAGTATCAAGGAGCCAAGCCCTACCTTGTCGCCAACACTTATATTAAGACTGGTCACTTTCCCAGAGTCGGGTGACGGTATTTCCATCGAAGCTTTGTCACTCTCTAGTGTAATTATGCTCTGTTCTTTATCTATTTCATCTCCAACCTTAACCAAAACTTCAATAACGTTAACTTTATCGAAGTCTCCAATATCTGGTACAACTACAGGTGTAATTATCGAGCTAGATTCTTGAGTTTGATTATTAGTTTCTATTTTTTGATTGGTTTTGGCATCATCATTTTCAGTTTCAAGGGTGATTATTGAAGTGCCCTGACTAATTCTGTCGCCTATTTGTACATTTATTTTAACAACCTTTCCTGCAAAAGGAGAGGGTATCTCCATTGATGCTTTGTCACTCTCTAGCGTTATTATGCTGTCATTTTCTTTGATAATGTCGCCAATTGATACTAAAATCTCAATAATATCGACTTCATCAAAATCACCAATGTCGGGTAAATTTATATTCTGAATGCTCGGCATAATGCAATTTTATCTGTAGTTATAAAAGGTACTAATTATAGCAATAATAAGACCTTTTATAGTAAAGCTTAAATACGTTTTTCAGCACCTAAAATGATTCTTTTAATATTACTTCTATGAGTATAAAAAATCCACACACAAATAATACAAATAATGTAGGTTGAATTTAAGCTGTTTGTGATTAAATAAAAATATATTGGCGTTAGAAATGTAGCCACAAGTGCTGATACAGAAGATACCTTTAGCACTTTAGCTACGAATATCCATGTAAACGCAAAGCACAATCCAACTAAATAATTAATAGCAAACAATGACCCAATAAAGGTTGCCACTCCTTTTCCGCCTCTAAATTTATAAAAGATAGGGTAAACATGCCCTAAGAAAGATGATAATGCAATTATTGAAATGTTCAATAAATTAAAATCAAGATACTTAGCTATTAATACTGGCAATATGCCTTTAAGGGCATCTCCAAATAAAACAACGGCTGCCGCCTTTTTACCACCAATCCTAAGTACATTTGTTGCACCAGGATTTTTTGACCCTTGGGTCCTTGGGTCATCAATCATGAGTAGCTTACATACAATAATGGCTGTTGAAATAGAGCCAATAAGGTAGCTAAGTATGAATAAATAAATTAACTCAGGTAACATGTATTTTTGTTAATTAAAGAAGGCTAATTCAGTTTGCCAGTGATAATTATAATGTTACTATGGATATAATATTTATACAAGGTTTAAAAATCGATACGGTCATTGGGATATACGACTGGGAGAGAAAGATTCGTCAAGATGTTGTAATTGATTTGCAGATGTCTGCAGACATAGAATCTGCTAGTAAAACTGATAATATAGAGCAAACACTCAACTATAAATCAATCTGCAAAAGGCTAATTGAATATGTTCAGAATAGTGAATTTCAATTGGTAGAAACTTTAGCAGAAAGGATTACTCAGATAGTTGTGAAAGAATTTAAAGTTGATTGGGTTAAGTTAACCCTAAACAAAGGAGAAGCGGTAACTGGAGCAAAGGGAGTTGGGGTTATCATTGAGCGCACAAAATCTTCCTATGGGTATGACTAAAATTCATATAAATATAGGCTCTAATATTGATCGTCAAAAAAATATAAGTAACGCTCTAAGGTCAGTAGAATTGAGTTTTGATGAAATAAAAGTTTCTTCAATATATTCAAGCCCAGCTGAAGGCTTTGATGGCGATGATTTTTATAATATGGGTGTGAACGCTATAACCGATATGACTATCTCTGATACCATTGATAGGTTGCATGATATTGAAAGAGAGCATGGTAGGGACAGAACTTCAAAAAAGTTTTCCTCAAGAATAATAGATCTAGATTTAGTCTTTTATGGCGATGATATAAATCCTGAATACAATATACCTAGAGAAGATATACTTAAGTATGCCTTCGTGCTAGCACCATTAGCAGAGCTAAATCAAAAACACCTACACCCAATAGAAGGATTGACTTATGGAGAGCTATGGGAAGAATTTCAATCTGAAAAGAAATTCGGCTTAATTAAGTATAATGCAGATAAAATTCTAGAATAACTTGAAATTGCTATGAAAAAAATAATTATATTTATTGGTTTTTTTGTGTTTTTTGTTAATACCAACTACTCTCTAGCTAATTATGTTGAGGGGGAGCATTATGTTGTTCTCGATAAGCCAGTCAAAACTGAAACTGGCGACAAGATAGAGGTAAGAGAGCTTTTTTGGTATTACTGCCCTCATTGCTTCGCTCTAGAACCTAGAGTAAACCTTTGGCTACAATCTAAACCTGAAAATATTGAATTTATTAGGCAGCCAGCTGTTTTTTCTGAGCGTTGGGTAAATGGCGCAATTTTCTATTATGTTCTAGAGGAGATAGGAGAGGTTGATAGGCTTCATGAGAAACTACTTGACGCTATTCATTTACATAAAACTCCATTCATTGACCAGGATGACTTTGTTGATTGGTTAGTTGAACATGGCGCAGACGAAAAGAAAGCCAACGATGCATTTAAATCTTACACTGTAAGGGTCAAACTGAATAAATCAAAAGTTAACACATCCAAATATAAATCAAATGGTGTACCCACTATCATTGTAAATGGTAAATATTGGGTCGACTCTAAGTATGCTGGAAGCAATTCTGAGATATTTAAGATTGTAGACTTCTTAATACAAAAAGAGTCTCAATAGCTTTCAGTGCCTGAAGACAGAGTTTTAGTTTTATCAGGCCTTGACCCTTGTGGTGGCGCAGGAATAAGCGCAGATATAGAAACCTTAAATCAGTTTGGAGTTACCTCACTACCTATAGTTACCTCACTTACAGTGCAAAACACAGAGTCAGTAATAGGCGTTAGTGAAGTTGACAGTGGGCTTATAACTAAACAGTTTAATCATTTACTGCAGGATGTTAACTTTTCAGTTGTTAAGGTTGGATTGATAGCGTCTAAAGGTCAGGCTAGTACAATATTGTCATTGCTAAGTAGTTTAACAAATCCAATAATTGTGCTTGACCCCATTATAAGCTCTGGATCAAACAATGAGCTCCTTGATAATGAAACAATCAAAGCAATAAAGGAAAAACTAATCCCGGTAGTAGATGTTCTTACACCTAATTTAAATGAACTACAAATTTTGTGCCCAAACAAGGACGAACAACAAGCTATTAAGTCATTGCCGTGTGAGTGGGTGTTAGTAACTACTAGTGATTCATCTGTAGACGAAATAGAGCACCGTCTATACCACCATGCAGAGTTAGTTGAACGGTTCAATTACACTAAGCTTCCTGGAAGTTATCACGGTTCAGGCTGTACATTAGCTAGCGCAATTTCTGCACTGTTATCTTTAGGGGTAAATACTGATATAGCATGCAATAAGGCCCTTGAATACACATACCAAACACTATTAAACGCCAAGAGTATAGGTAAAATGCAGTACCATCCAAACAGAAAAAAACCGTAATATGAGCTTTATTAGTAGTTGGTTGCGCGATGATATAAAAGATATCAGTGCATATCAAGTGCCTGACGCACAAGGCATGACCAAGTTAGACGCGATGGAAAGCCCATTTCCATTGCCAGATAATTTGATTAGTCAATATTTGGCATACCTTACAAATGTAGAACTTAACCGTTATCCAGCACCTAAAGCATTAGAGCTACAAAAAACATTGCGCGATTTGATGGGTATCCCAGACCATTTTGGCATTTTACTCGGGAACGGCTCCGATGAACTTATCCAGCTACTAGCACTAGCATGCAATACAGGCGACACCGTACTTAGCGTTGAGCCTAGTTTTGTGATGTACGATATCATATCAAAGTTCACGAGAATTAATTACAAAGGTGTTGAGCTTGATGAGAAGTATGAAATCGATATAGAAACAACCTTAGCTTCAATTAATAAATATAACCCTAAAATAATATTTATTGCATATCCAAATAATCCAACAGGTAATGCCTTTAGTAGGGAGCATATTGTCAATATTATCGATACTGCAAAAGACTCTCTTGTAGTTTTAGATGAGGCTTACTATGCGTATGCTGAAGACAGTTTTTTACAGGACATAAATAATTTTCCAAATCTCGTATTATTAAGAACCGTATCAAAGATAGGTTTTGCTGGCCTACGTTTGGGCTTATTAATTGGTAACAAAGATACTGTAGAGCAGCTTGACAAGATTAGACTGCCTTACAATATCAATACCCTAACCCAAGTCAGTGCAAACTTTTTACTTCAGGAAAAAGATGAAATAAATAAAAACGCTACTACAATAATCTCAGAGCGTGCATATCTTAGTGATAACATGAACGCTATTGGAGAGCTTTTTGTTTATCCATCTCAAGCTAATTTTATTTTATTTAAAGCTCCAAAAGCAGAAGGATTATTTGAACATTTGAAAGATAATGGTGTGTTGATAAAAAATCTATCTAAATCAAACAGATTGACAAACTGTTTACGTGTCACTGTTGGCACCAGAGAGCAAAATAAACAATTTATTGATGTAGTTAAAAATTATTATGGTAGACAATAAGACATTAACCAATTATTGCTCAGAATATCTAAAGATAGGTGAATTTAGTGATTACTGCCCCAACGGTTTACAGGTCGAAGGCTGTAAAAAAATAAATAAAATTATCGCTGGGGTTAGTGCTAATATTGACTTGATAGAAAGAGCTATCGAAGAAAGAGCCGAAGCATTACTTGTTCACCACGGTTTTTTTTGGAAAAACGAGAATCCATCAATTACTGGAACAAAAAAGAATAGGGTTTCATTGCTACTAAAGAACGATATCAATTTATTTGCATACCATTTGCCACTTGACGCTCATCCAGAAGTTGGCAACAATTATCAATTAGCTAAGATTCTTAATATTGACAATCCAAGACCCATAGGAGACACACTAGTTTGGACAGGAGAGATAAACTCAACATTACAAACTGTATCTGAACTTATTAATAATAAATTACAACGAAAGCCACAAGTTTTCGGCAAAAATGATAAAAAAATTAAACATGTCGCTTGGTGTACTGGTGCTGCACAAGACAAAATAGATGTGGCAATAGATGTTGGGGCAGATTTGTTTATTAGTGGCGAAATATCAGAACAAATTCCTGCTCTGGCTAAAGAAAGTGGCATTTCTTTTATTTCTGCTGGCCATCATGCAACTGAGAGATATGGGGTTCAGGCTCTAGGCCAACACTTAAGCGATAAATTTGATATTGTTTATAAGTTCATTGAAATAGATAACAGTGTTTGAGCATTAAGATTTCTTTATCGTTATTAAGACCATAGTATTAAGTTGTTTATTATTACTACTATTCTAACCCCATTATTAAGTCACAATGAGCACCCCATATAACGAATCTATCGCTTTCAAACCTGTTAATAACTAAAGTATAATATCCGTGTTTTAATAATTTTCAATTTTCTTACGTTATGAGCAAAAAATTTGACGTTGCCATTGTTGGCGCAACTGGGGCTGTGGGAGAAACAATCCTATCAATATTGGAACAGCGAAATTTTCCAATTAATAACTTATATCCATTGGCTAGCGCCAATTCTGCAGGCAAAAAGGTTTTATGCCAAGGTAAAAGCTGGACAGTTCAAGATTTAGATAAGTTTGACTTTTCAAAAGTCCAAGTAGGCATGTTCTCGGCTGGCGGAAGTATATCAGAGAAGTACGCTCCAATTGCTGCTGAAGCTGGATGTGTAGTGATTGATAATACTGCTCACTTTAGGAGAGACAAAGATATACCTTTGGTGGTCCCTGAAGTTAATGCTCACGCTATTGCTGGATATACTAAGAGAAATATTATCTCAAATCCAAATTGTTCAACAATTCAGATGCTTGTTGCTCTTAAGCCTATATATGATGCTGTTGGAATTGAACGTATTAATGTTGCCACTTATCAGGCAGTTTCGGGCTCAGGAAAGGAAGCTATAACAGAACTTACAACACAAACAGCTAAGCTATTAAATGGTCAAGATATTGACATTGATGTATACCCTAAACAGATAGCCTTTAATGTGATTCCTCATATCGATGTATTTCAAGAGAATGGTTACACGAAAGAAGAAATGAAAATGGTATGGGAAACTCAAAAAATATTTGAGGATGAATCTATTTTGGTTAATCCTACCGCAGTGCGTGTGCCAGTACTTTATGGTCATTCGGAAGCAATAAATATTGAAACCAAGAAAAAAATTACTGCCAAAGAGGCAACTGAAATATTAATGTCAGCAAATGGAGTGACCGTAATAGATAGGCGCGAGAACGGTGGCTACGCGACACCATTTGCAGAAGCAACAAACAAGGACGACACTTTTGTAAGTAGGATACGTGAAGATATAAGTTATGATAAAGGTTTAAATATGTGGGTTGTTTCTGATAATATTCGTAAGGGAGCAGCACTTAACACTATTCAGATTGCAGAGATATTAATACAAGAATATTTATAATCTATACTAAAGTATGACTAAAGTATCAAGAAAAACTAACGAAACAGATATAAGTGTTGAGTTAAATATTCATGGGAATGGTATAGCCAATATTGATACTGGAGTACCTTTTATGGACCACATGCTCGATCAGGTAGCCCGCCACGGACTGATGGATATAGCTATAAAGTGCAATGGAGATACTGAGATTGATGATCACCATAGTGTTGAGGATATTGGTATCACTTTTGGACAGGCTTTTGCTAAGGCTGTTGGAGATAAAAAAGGCTTTAATCGGTATGGTTATTCATATGTTCCGTTAGATGAAGCATTATCAAGAGCAGTTCTAGATCTTTCTGGTAGGCCAGGCTTAGAGCTAAATGTTAGCTTTACAAGAGCCATGATTGGCACTTTCGATGTAGACCTTATAGGTGAATTTTTTCAAGGATTCGTAAATCACGCCCTAATCACTTTGCATATTGACAATATTAAAGGAGTTAATTCACATCACCAGGCAGAAACCATGTTTAAGGCTTTCGGCAGAGCGCTTCGTCAAGCTGTAACCTTGGATGAAAAGCAATTAAACACTATCCCATCGACTAAGGGATCTCTTTAGGTGCCAAGACAGAGCATTGCGATTGTCAATTACGGCATGGGCAATGTTCGTTCAGTACAAAAAGCTATTGAATATATAGCACCAAATGACAATGTCTTTATTTCTGATGATGCTAAGTTGATTGGTGATTCTGATAGGATAGTATTTCCTGGTCAGGGCGCTATGGGGGCCTGTATGCAGGCACTTAAAAAGCACGGATTGACAGATGTCATTAAGTCATGCGCCATAGACAGACCTTTTTTAGGTATCTGTCTTGGTTTACAACTGTTGTTTGAATTTAGTGAAGAGAATGGTGGTACTAAAGGTTTGTCAATAATCCCAGGTAATGTAGTAAAATTCCAAGATAATAATCTTAAAATCCCACATATGGGCTGGAATAACGTAGAACAAGTTACTAAACACCCACTTTGGCATAAAATTGAAAATAATTCTCGTTTCTATAGTGTACATAGTTATTATGTCAAAGAGTGTGACCATGGTGTTGTCTCTGGGGTTACTAATTATGGCATTAAATTCACCAGTGCAATAGAAAAGGACAATATTTTTGCTGTCCAGTTTCATCCAGAAAAGTCTCAGCAAGATGGGTTACAGCTATTAACAAACTTTGTTAACTGGAATAACTGAAAAGCCTTAATTTAATCTATAGGTTGATCGGATTTTATTGATGCACTTTATAACTCCAGAACTATAAGAGCTGCCAAAAATATTTAAGTGATTTAAATAATGGTAGAGCATATATAGTGGTTTTCTGTTTTCAAAGCCATCCTCAAATGGGAATTCCTCATTGTATGTTAGGTAAAAATCTTTATTAAAGCCTCCAAACATAAAGGTCAAAGCAAAGTCTATCTCCCTATGACCATAGTAGCTAGCAGTATCTATAAAATAAGTGTTATTTTTATCACTTATGGTGTTTCCTGACCATAAGTCGCCATGTATTAGTGATGGCTTTATATCGTCACTTAGAATCTCCCCAAGGAGGTTTTTTATTGGCATTATCTCAAGATAATGTTTTTGAGATAAAAGTTTGTTTTCATATGCCATCTCTATTTGATAAAGTATTCTGTATTCCCAAAAAAAGTCTGGCCAATTATTAATATTTTTTCCTACGGCATTTAGTTGTTCTGTTTTTCCAATCTTATTATCAAAACTAAAGCCAAAATATTTTCCAGTATTTTTATGTAGTTTAGCGAGCTGATAGCCCATCTGCGACTGTTTATTCGGATTGTATGATTCCTTAATCCAGTGAAGGATTAAGCAATGTTCACAGCATCCAAGTACCTCAGGTGTGTTTACTGTATTACCTAATAATTTCAACTCTTTGGCTTCATTTATTAGGCTATTGTCACTTTTTTGTTGGTACTTTATAAAAACACAATCACCGCTATTTAATTCAACCTTGTAGGCTTGAAATATTCCGGTGCCTATCGATATCTTGTTAACTACCCTTTTAGAAAGGTGTTTTTCAATGTGATTCTCGACCTGCATAAAAAAGCTATTTTGCGTGTTTATCTAGACAGCTTATATATGCTTTGTGGTCCATTACTGTATTGTTTTTTTGTGACAGGAAGATCATCTCTGCTATACACTCCATCATAATATGTTCGGCCTCATGGGGGTCTTTAACTTTATTTATAATCTTATCATAATAATTTCTAATACCTTTGGGCTGGTTAATTGATAACTGCTCCCTTAACGATAAATGAAGATTTATATGTAAGAAGGGATTAACTTCCCCGCTTTCCGGGAAGTAATCTAGCTCAATGTCATTAATAAGTTTTTGATATTCAGGGTGTATCTTAATTATCGAAGTAAGTTCAACCTCGATCGGTTCCAGGGACTTGTTACTTAGAAATTTTTGCCAAGCGTTGGCAAGGAATTTGCGTTGTTCTTTTCTATTTTGAGAATAAAACAAAGATATATTTATATATTCTTCTCTTCATACTCGCAAAGTTCAAGTAAAGTGCACTCTGGACATAGTGGAGAGCGGGCTTTACAAACATAACGACCATGTAGAATCATTAAATGGTGTGCTGGTACTCTGTACTCATCTGGGATAAACTTGACTAACTTTTTCTCGACCTCTAATACAGTTTTTCCAGAAGCAATAGCGGTACGATTTGCGACTCTGTATATATGTGTATCAACGGCAATGGTTGGTTGACCAAACGCAGTATTCAAAACAACATTTGCTGTCTTTCGACCAACTCCTGGAAGCGACTCTAGTTCTTTTCTGGTTTGCGGAACTTCAGAGCTGTATTTTTCAATTAGAATCTTACAGGTTTGAATAATGTGTTTAGCCTTTGAATTAAAGAGCCCAATAGTTTTAATTGTTTCTCTTAGTGCGTCTTCGCCAAGATTAAAAATATTCTCAGGCGTATTGGCTATAGGAAATAGTTTGTCTGTCACTAGGTTAACGCTTTTGTCTGTAGCTTGTGCAGATAAAGTAACAGCAACAAGTAATTCAAATGGAGTACCGTAGTTTAATTCTGTTGTTGGGTTTGGGATGGTTTTTAGCATTCTGCTAAACATTTCACTTCGTGTTTCTGCGTTCATCTAAATAAATCCTGAAAAAAATCAATGCAAAACATTATACCTCATTAGTACATATTGACCAATTATTATTAAGATATATTGGCCAATTATTGTAACAATTGAAATTGCTATAAAAAAGATTCAGCGTAGCTCTCTAATTGTTTCCATAGAGCCTTCTTTTCAGGATTTTTGTTGCGAACTTTTTCTAGTTTTTTATAGAACTCATCAAGAGATAAATAGCCATATTTGCCCTCTTGAATCCTTCCTTGAACAATTTCAAACCACTCATCATGCTCTTTTTCTGACAAAGATTCAGAGTAATTCCTGGCCTTGAAATTTAGTAGAAGTTTCGAGAGTTTTTGGTCTTTAAATTGCGGATGAAAATTACTAAGTTTTTTTGTATCAAGTTTTTGAATTTGATCACAAATCTTTCTATCTGAATTGTCAATAAAGCCATCATAGATTGACTGATCGACATCTTCAGTTGGGGCTTTTGCATCCTCAATGGTATATATATCTTTAATCACTTCACTAATTTCATTCTGGTTTTTCCTAATGAATTCAAGATTGCTGATACATTTAGGCATATCTATTTGTAGTTGACTAGAGGTATTTTCATTAAGCTTATAGATATTAGGAACAAACATTGGGCTTCTGTTGAAAATTAAATCCTTGATTTGCAGTTTTGTCACATCTTTTGGTAGTTTTGATTGACTTGTAAATATTAAGGTCCTTAATTCTTCAGTTTCTAGCTCTAACAATATACTTGGGTCTTGGTCAAGAGCAAAAACTATCGCTCTGTCGCGGTATTTAGGGTGATATGCTAGTGCCGATACTAATTTTGCACAAGAACGTTCTGCAGGATATACACCTGATATATGTAGCATAGGTTCAAACATATTAATTTTACTTTCAACCGTTTTTTTATCTCTCAAGCTAAAAGCAAAATCAAATAATTTAGGCTGTGTTTCCTTAATAATTTTAGCAATTCCAATAGTTGCCCTAACATCAGCTAATGCATCATGTGCATCAGAATGCTCAATTCCGTTTGCAACTGATAGTCTGTCTAGTTTAAAGACCGGCTTATTATTTTCATTGTAAGCCCAACTTAAGCTATTATCTTTTTTCAGAGCATAACAGAGTCGCACCACATCAAGTATATCCCATCTAGTATTGCCATTCTTCCAATGCCAAGCGTATGGATCAATAAAGTTTCTATAGAGAGTATGTCGGGTGAATTCATCATCAAAACTTATAGAGTTATAACCAACTGTACAGGTTCCTGGAGCAGAAAATTCGTTGTTAATTTTTTTTATAAATTCATGTTCAATTATGCCTTTTTGATCACAGAGTTGAGGACTAATGCCGGTTATTGCACAAGCCTCTGGAGATGGAAGAACGTCATGCGTTGGTTTGCAATAGAACATCTGTTCATCAAGTATATCAAGATTTTCATCTGTACGAATACCTGCAAATTGCGCAATTCTGTCTACTTTTGGAGAGATGCCAAATGTTTCATAGTCATACCAGTAGAATGAATTCATATTGGCTATATTTTATCTGTGATTTATTTATTGATACTGCTGATTTGTTAATTGTATAGCTATAGGCAATAAAAAACCCAGCCTAAGCTGGGTTTTTTATTGAATGTATAAGAATTATTTTGGAACTACGTTTGCAGCTTGTGGACCTTTAGCGCCATCCTCTAGTTCGAATTCTACTTCTTGACCTTCATCTAGTGATTTGTAGCCATCTGAATTTATTGCTCTGTAATGAACGAAAACGTCATCACCGCCTTCTTGTTCGATAAAACCAAAACCCTTTTTTGCGTCAAACCATTTAACGCGACCTGTTGTTGTAGACATTGTGTCTCCTAAAAATTAAAAAGTACCGAAAAAAATACCACTTTTATATAACTAGAAAACCGATTTTAATCAATCAACAACATATAAATAGCAACTGTATTCTTTACCAGTGTGCATCATTTTAACTTATTTTTTTAAAAATAGACAATAAAACTTCTATTTGCCTTCTTTTCTTTTCTTTTGATGAGAGAGTTTTGGTTTTCTTGAACCTTTATCAGAGCCACTTTCACCTCTAGATCTTCCAGATTTTCTTTTATAGCTATTACTTCTTGAGAATTTGCCTTTTTCAAAGGGTTTCCTTTTATTTCTAGGATTATTTCTTATTAAGGCGTTATTGTTTTTATCTGTTAACTCAGTAATGTTTAGCGTTTTATTACAAACAACTGTTTTTTGTAATATTTCGAATACATCCTTTGGCATCTCATCGGGCAGGTCAACAGTTGAAAAATTATCAAAAATTTGAATTGCACCTATATATTCGCTATCAATGTCAGCTTCGTTCGCAATTGCTCCAAGAATATTTCCTGGTTTGACATTATTCTTATTGCCAACCTCAACCCTATATCTACGCATTGGGATTTGAGGGTAGGAACTTAATGGTTCAGCTTTTGTTGGGACTGACTTTTCTTTGGTTGAGCCCCCTTTGTTAATGATTATATCTTTTTCTGACAAAAGCAATGGCTCTTTCCCTTGAGCTATAAGTGCAAGAGCAGCAGCAATTTTTATTGGGTCAGTGCTTTCATTGGTTTTTTGGTAATCTTCCACTAGCTTTTCAAATATTGACAAATTCTGGTTACTTAAAGTTTCCGTAATTTTTTGTTTGAATGACTCTACACGCTGCTCATTAATCATCTTGGCGCTTGGGAGCTCGATTGGCTCGATTACTTGCCTTGTTACTCGTTCTATAGTTTTGAGCATGCGCCTTTCTCGTTGAGAGACGAACAGAATTGCCTCACCATATCTTCCAGCACGGCCAGTTCTTCCTATACGATGCACATAAGATTCAGCATCTTGAGGTATATCGTAGTTAACAACATGAGAAATACGGTCAACATCAAGTCCACGTGCAGCAACATCAGTAGCAACAAGAATATCAGTTTTACCTTTCTTGAATCCGTTTATTATTCTTTCTCTTTGGCTTTGTTGGATATCACCATTTATAGCTTCGGCTGAAAACCCACGGGCTGAGAGCTTCTCTGCCAGCTCTATTGTAAGAGTCTTGGTTCTTACAAATATAATCATGGCATCAAACTTTGTCACCTCAAGTATTCTAGTAAGTGCATCGAGCTTATGTACCCCGCCAACAAGCCAATACTTCTGAGTAATATTTGTAGCGGTCTCTGTTTTGGCTTTAATCTTTACTATTTTGGGTTTATTTAGAAAGTCCTCAGCAACCTTTTTTATAACGGTTGGCATGGTAGCCGAGAAGAGAGCTATTTGCCGCTTATCTGGAATCCTTTCCATGATCCATTTAATATCGTCAATAAATCCCATCTTCAACATCTCATCAGCTTCATCAAGTACAAACGAAGTCAAACCGTCCAACTTTAAAGTGCCACGTTTTATATGGTCCATTACCCTTCCTGGGGTTCCAACTACGGCGTGCACACCTCGCCTTAAAGGTCTTAGCTGGACATCATATGATTGACCACCATATATTGGCAATACATGAAAACCTTTCATCCCTCTTGCATATGTTTGTACTGCTTCAGAGACTTGTATCGCTAGTTCACGTGTTGGGGCCAATATAAGTAGCTGTGTATGCTTAGTGCTAGTATCAATTTTGTCCAAAAGAGGCAATGCAAAAGCTGCAGTTTTTCCAGTACCTGTCTGTGCCTGGCCAATAATGTCATGCCCGTCAAGTAGGTGAGTTATGCATTTCTGTTGAATGGGTGAGGGTGTCTCATAACCTATACCGTCAAGCACTTTAAGTATGGACTCAGAAAGACCTAAATCAATAAAACTTGGCTGCTTTTTGTCGTTGTTTTTGTCGGGCATGAGTTTAAGTTACTGGAAAAGAGCGCAATTATACGCTACGACAGTTTCTTATTATATTTAATAGCCTTTATTTATAAAATATAATTAAAGCAAACAGGTCGGTAATAATCTTTTTTTGTAAAAGAAGGAATAGTTATTAGATCATAACCATTTTATTGAACATCCCATTGAAGGAATCTGTTCTTTTGGTCCACTGCCTGTTCTGGCAACCTGACTCATTGCTTCAAACAAATCTCTTTTGACATGCTCAGGTGCTGTATCTTTTCTAGATTCATCAAAACGGCCACGGTATTGTAGCTCTAAGTCAGTGTTGTAGCCAAAAAAATCAGGAGTACAAACGGCGCCATAGGCCTTTGCAATTTCTTGAGTTTCATCCAAAAGGTAAGGGAAAGGAAACATAAAATCTGAAGCGATTTTTTGCATATTCTCGAAAGAGTCTTCTTTATATTCTTGTTGGTCATTTGACATTATTGCTACAGTGTTTATCCCTAATAATTTGAGCTCTTTAGTGTCACGAATAATCCTATTGATTATTGCTTTTACATAGGGGCAATGGTTGCAAATAAACATCACAAGAAGACCATTCTCTCCTCTGCATTCGTTTAATGTGTATAGCTTGTTGTCTACACCCTTAAGTTTAAAGTCAATTGCTGGGGCTTTAAAGTCACAAACTGGCGTTTCAGTACTAACCATTAATCATCTCCAGCTAATTATTTGAATTAAGCGCAACAATTTACGCAATAATATTTTATATAAGATGACTATTTTAATAGAGTTTGTATGATGTGTCCTGACATCATAAGTCCAAAAATATTGGGCATATATGAAATAGCGCCATTGACAGCTCTAGGTCTGCCAGCAGGGGCCGTTTTTGTTTTAGCAACATCTTGGTGAGGTAGCGCCTTAATCTGTAATTCAGTTGAATGGACTACAGGGAACTTCAAAGATGCATCAATTCGCCTTAATTGTTTTCGCATTTCTCTTGCTAGAGAACAGTTTTCGGTTTTATCCATGCGTGATATTTTTACTTTGGTTGGGTCCAACCTGCCGCCAGCCCCCATACTTGAAATTATAGATTTATCATTTTTATTACAGCAATCAATAAGTAAAGTTTTGTAGGCAATTGAGTCAATACAGTCGGCAACAAAATCTACATCCTCGTCTTTGGCAATTTTTTCAGCTTTTTGCCTATCTATAAAATCATTACACTTAACCACAACAGTGTCAGGATTAATATCGTTTAATCTATCAGCTAACACATTGACTTTGAGCTCACCAATGGTAGAGTGAAGTGCAGTAATTTGCCTATTAAGATCTGTCTTTGATACCACATCAAAGTCAACCAGAGTTAGCTTTCCGATTCCAGCTCTGCACAGGCTTTCTGCACAAATCCCACCAACCCCACCAACTCCAGCTATAAGCACATGGGTCTCAGCTAATCTAGCTAAACCTAGTTGCCCGAGTAATATCTCTGTTCTAGCACAGCTTCCAGTCATGTTTTAGTTTTTATATTAAAAAGTGAAAGTGCATTATTATCACATTGCTCAATAATTTTATCTACCGGTATTTGCTTTAATTCTGCTACAACATAAGCAACTTTAAGCATATCGTTTGGATTGTGGTGGTCGTCTGTCTCGATAAGAATAAACTCTAATGGAGTATTTGCTACTATCGACCTAAGTTTTGTTGAATTAATGTTAGTTATTTGCATTCCAAATCCAAGAAGAAACCCCATATTGGTCAATAATTCTGCCTGCGATGCGCTACCAGAAAATCCATGAATTTCGCCACTAATACTAGGAAATTGTTTTAGCGTCATAATAACTTCTTCGGTAGCATTGACAGAGTGAATAACTACAGGTAGCTGGTACTTTTGCGCTAAACTTAGATGTTCCTGGAAGTATATTTTTTGTTTCTTTTTGTTAATATTTCGATTAAAGTCTAGTCCGCATTCACCAATAGCGATAGGGTTATTGTTGTTTATATATTGATCCAGCATTTTAAGGTCATCAGTCGTGTGCTCTTCTAGATACCAAGGATGGATTCCTAGAGCATAGTAAGCGAATTTAGTAACTGCATGCCAATTATTTTTGCCAATCGATGGCACAATACATGAATTTGTACTTTCAAGTTTCTCGACACCTACAAAATCAATATGTGCGTGTGAGTTTAGCATTCTTTAATCCTGGCAACTGTAAGACAATATAATAACAGTCATTTATTTATATTAACAAACCTTTGTAAAAATAATGAGACTTACCAAAAGTATTAGCATAACTCGTTTGACGCTTATAGTTTCAGGTTTTATAACAGCCACATGTAATTATAAGTTTTTTGTTGAAGCGATAATAATCTACCCATTTCAAGAAAATCCTCTCTTTGTTATTTCACTATTGTTTTGGTTGTTTTCTTTTTTGTCAGTAGTGTTGTTGTTGGTTTGCTATAGATTTAATACAAAGTTTATTCTCATAGCTTTACTGATTTGTACTTCAGTTATCAGCTATTTTACTGATAATTATGGGGTTGTTTTTGATGACAACATGATTGACAATATTTTTGTTACCGATCTTAACGAGTCATTAGATTTGTTAAGCCTAAAACTTTTATTTTATTTTATTTTTTTGGGGTTTATACCGGCTATTATTGTTTATAAGGCGGAGATAACTTATAAAACATTAAATCAACAGTTATGGTTAAAAATCAAAGCGATAACCTTGCTACTTATTTTGTTTGCAGGAGTGACCCTTGTATTTTCAAAGTCTTACGCCTCATTGTTAAGGGAGCACAAACAGTTACGCTTATATATCAATCCTAGTTACTATGTGTATGCATTAGGAAAGCACATTAACTCTCAATTTAAGACTATATCGACGCCCTTTAATAAGATAGGCGAAGATGCATTCGTTAGTAGACATAATAATGTAAACAAGTTAATCATTGTTGTTGCTGGTGAGACGGCAAGGGCTGATAGGTTTGCACTTAATGGATATGAAAGGGCAACAAACCCATTACTTTCTAAGCAAAGAGTAATTAACTTTAGTCAAATGTATTCATGTGGAACGGATACTGCATTGTCAATTCCCTGCATGTTTTCTAATTTAACTAGAGAAGATTACTCCCATGAAATAGGCAAGAATACCTCCAACCTTCTTGATATATTGAGTTATGCGGATATTAAAGTTCTGTGGCGCGACAACAATTCTAGCTCCAAAGGTGTTGCAGATAGAGTAGAGTTTGAAGATTTTCGTTCTGCAGACAGAAATATGGTTTGCGATATTGAGTGTAGGGACGAGGGGATGTTGTATGATTTACAGGACTATATAGACAACAACAAAGGCAAAGACATAGTTGTCGTTCTACACACTATGGGTAGTCATGGGCCTTCCTACTATAGACGATACCCTAAGAGTTTCGAGATTTTTTCGCCTGTATGTAAAACCAACCAATTAAATG
>JASLYC010000036.1 GCA_030739975.1 Gammaproteobacteria bacterium | reverse complement strand
GGCCTTGATGTTGTTTCTCAGGTCCAAAGAATGACAGATGTTTGCTCTAGGTTAGTACAATCCAACATAACAGTTTCGTTATTCATAGATGCCCAAAAGAGTCAGATTGATGCCGCCAAACAGTGTGGTGCACCAGTTATTGAATTGCATACCGGACATTACGCTGATGCCAAAAATGAATTCGAACAAGTGTCTGAGTTAGAAAGAATAAAAGAGATGGCAATGTATGCCCACTCGATAGGACTTCAGGTCAATGCAGGTCATGGACTTACTATGGAAAATACGGCCCCAATTGCAAGACTAGATAAAATAGTAGAACTAAATATTGGCCACTCAATAATTTCTAGATCTGTATTTGTTGGTCTAGAGAGTGCAGTCAAAGAGATGAAAAAACTGATGCTAGATAGTAGGAATAAATAATGATATATGGAGTAGGAACTGACATTATAAGTATTGAAAGGGTTGAACATATCCTGGAAAAAAATAAGAGCGGATTTGTCAGACGTGTGTTGTCAGAGCATGAACAAGCACTGTTCGCAAACAAGGGCGATAGCGCATCATATTGTGCTAAACGTTTTGCAGCAAAGGAGGCCTTTGCTAAGGCTTTAGGTACCGGAATAGGTAAGACTGTAAGTTTTCATGATCTAACTATCAGAAATAATGAGAACGGTAAGCCATACTTTATTCCTAGCGAAAAATTAAGGATATATTTGCTAGAAAAGAATATAAAGCAGGCACACTTGAGCCTTTCAGATGAGAAAAACAATGCAGTTGCCTTTGTGGTTCTTGAGTTAGGCGATAAAGACCAATAGGTCAGTACAAATATAGCACTTCTAAATCTTTCTACTTCCTATACAAGCAAATATAATTTACACTCACATCGCTCTCTAATTTATATGATTTGGTAAACGGGTTATATGTCATACCTATCATATTCTTTAAATTAAACTCAGAATTTCTTGCCCACTCGTCTAGTTCAGATGGCTGAATAAATCTATCCCAGTCATGCGTACCTTGAGGCAAAAGGTTGAGAATATACTCGGCACCAACTATTGCAAATAGGTAAGACTTTGGGTTACGATTGATTGTCGAAAAGAAGACACTCCCATCGATCTTTATAAGTTCGGAACATGACTTTACTATAGAGCTGGGGTCGGGTACATGCTCCAACATTTCTAGACAGGTTATGACATCAAACTCCCCGGCATGTTTTAGTGCGAACTCTTCTGCGGGCATTTTTTGATAGTCTATATCCAGTCCAGATTCCAATAGATGGAGTTTTGCTACCTCCAGTCCTGCCTCCGCCATATCGATTCCAGTGACTATGGCACCCTCAAGAGCCATAGACTCACTTAATATTCCTCCGCCACAGCCAATATCAAGAATTTTTTTGCCTTTAAGCGTGCCGCCACAATGTTTCTTAATGTATTTAAGCCTTAAAGGGTTAATGTCATGGAGTGGCTTAAATTCAGATTCCTTGTCCCACCATCGTGACGCTAGTGCAGAGAACTTATTTACTTCGTCAAAATCAACGTTACTCATAAAGACTGCACCCTAGTTAATACCTCATCTACGTGACCTTTTACTTTTACACTTCTCCAGCTTTTTATTGTCTCGCCATTGGGGCTAATTAAGAATGTTGATCTGTCTATTCCCATATACTCTCTACCGTAAAGCTTTTTGAGTTTGATGACATCAAAATGTTTGCAAAGTATTTCATCGATATCTGCTATTAGTTCGAAAGGAAAGCCTTGTTTAGCTTTAAATTTTTCATGAGACTTTATGCTATCTCTGCTTACACCATAAATTACAGTGTTAGCATCAACAAACGATTTATGGTTGTCAGAGAAGTCATTACCTTCAGTCGTGCAACCTGGCGTTGAATCCTTTGGGTAAAAATACAACACGATATTTTTTCCATCTGGGTCTGGAATATTTACTGTTAAGTTGCTTGTAGCTTGGCAATTAATTGGTTTATTTATGTCCATAATAAATTTATCTATATAAAGGCATAATTATAGCATTTCTATCTAATTATCACTAGTATAGATTGTGGTAGTACAATATAACGTGTTACAAATTAACATTATTAGGTTAACTACATTTTGGCTTAATACCTAACTATAATTATTCGACTTGAATATAGCTATTTATAAATATGCACAATATCCGTAATTTTTCAATTATTGCACACATTGATCATGGAAAGTCGACCATAGCAGATAGGTTTATTCAGTACTGTGGGGGTCTTAGTGATCGTGAAATGTCTTCCCAAGTTCTTGACTCAATGGATATCGAGAAAGAGCGTGGAATTACAATCAAATCGCAAAGCGTAACACTAGATTATAAGGCCAGAGATGGCCAAACATACCAACTAAATTTTATTGACACTCCAGGGCATGTTGATTTCTCTTACGAGGTTTCTCGTTCACTTTCAGCTTGTGAAGGGGCACTACTAATTGTTGACGCTTCTCAAGGTGTAGAGGCTCAAACGGTGGCTAATTGCTATACCGCTCTTGATCATGGGTTGGAGGTATTGCCGGTACTAAACAAGATAGACCTACCAGCATCTGACCCAGAAAGGGTTGTTGACGAGATAGAGGATGTTATTGGGGTTGAGGCTCACGATGCTGTACATGCTAGCGCCAAGTCAGGAATAGGAATTGAAGATATTTTAGAGCAAATAGTTGAAAAAATACCCGCCCCTAAAGGCCAAATCGATTCCCAGATTAAGGCTCTAATTATTGACTCTTGGTTTGATAATTACCTAGGTGTTGTTTCTCTTATAAGGGTGATTGATGGTGAAATTAAGGCCAAAACAAAGATCAAGATTTTTTCTAATGATGATGAGCATTTAGTTGATGAGGTTGGTGTTTTTACTCCAAAAAGAACTAAGACAAAAAATTTAAAGGCTGGAGAGGTTGGCTATCTTATAGCTAGTATAAAAAATATCGATGGAGCCCCAGTTGGGGACACTATTACTGGTAGTAAAGACCCAGTTTCGAAACCACTAGAAGGCTTCAAGCCAGTACAGCCAAGGGTATTCGCTGGGCTATTTCCTATATCTGGCGAAGAATATGAAAAATTTAGAGACGCTCTATCAAAACTCAGATTAAATGATGCAGCATTACAGTATGAACCTGAAAACTCTGACGCATTGGGTTTTGGCTTTCGTATAGGTTTTTTGGGTCTATTGCATATGGAGATAGTGCAAGAGCGTTTAGAGAGAGAATATGATCTAGACCTTATAACTACAGCCCCAACAGTAATTTATGAGATACTCGATACTAAGGGCAATATCCATAAAGTTGATAGCCCGTCAAAACTACCGCCGAACCAAAGTATTGCTGAATTTAGAGAGCCAATAATAACTGCCAACATTTTAGTTACTGATGAGTATGTCGGACCAGTAATTAGTCTTTGTGTTGAAAAGCGTGGTGTTCAAAAAAATATTCAGTATTTGGGAAGGCAAGTATCAATCAGTTATGAATTGCCACTAAATGAAGTAGTGCTAGATTTCTTTGACAGATTAAAGTCAGTATCGCGCGGTTTTGCTTCTATGGATTATCATTTCGAGCGTTACCAAAATTCAGACCTAATACGATTAGATATTATGATAAACCAAGAGCCTGTAGATGCTTTAGCTTTGATTATCCATAGAGATGACTCTTTACGTAAGGGGCGTGAGCTTGCAGAAAAGATGAAAGAGCTAATCCCAAGACAGATGTTTGATGTTGCTATTCAGGCATGTATTGGTGCCAAAATTATATCCAGAACAAATGTTAAGGCGCTAAGAAAGAATGTTACCGCAAAGTGCTATGGAGGCGATGTATCGCGCAAAAGAAAGCTTCTTGAAAAACAAAAGAAAGGTAAAAAAAGAATGCGCTCAATTGGTAGGGTCGATATTCCGCAGGATGCATTCCTTGCTGTTCTTCATATTGACTAATATTACTTCTATTTATTTAAAATCTCTTCTAAGTTAGTAAACCATTCTGTGTGGTCTTCGGGGCAGACCAGTGTCGGTTTAATGTCTGGCAAACCCATAGTGCTCCCAAGTGGCATCATCATCCACCCTCTAAAAGAAGAGAATCTTGGGACCCTAGAGCCACAACTTTTGCAAAATGCATTTCCGAACTTACTTGGGGGCTCCATTTGATATTCTTTTATATTTTTATCACCTGATTGCCAATAGAATTGTTCAGGTTTAACAAACAGATTGGTTGCAAATGCTGCTCCGGTTACTTTACGACAGCGCGAACATTGACACATACCAAAGAACTCGAATGGTCCACTCATTTGCCATGATACTTCACCACACAGACATTCTCCGTTTAGTGTTTTGTTGCTCATCTGTTATATTTGTTAGCTCTATTTATGTTGTTCTTTAAGCTATTAATCTTTCCAATACAAGCTTAGTCCCAAAGTAAGCAAGGACGAGCACGAAAAATCCAATCTGTGTTGCCAATATAGTGCTCTTTCCTCTCCAACCAAAAATCCTATGCCCGATAACTATTACTACAAAGACAACCCAGGCTATAACTGAGAGGATGGTTTTGTGGCTTAAATGTTGAGCGAAAAAATCGTCAACGAAAATAAATCCAGTTGCCAGTGAAAGGGTAAGCAATATACAGCCCATAAGTAGACTTTGAAATAGCAAATCTTCCATTGTTTGAAGTGCCGGTAGTTTATTCATGAATCCATCTATTTGCTTTTTGTGGAGATGACTATCAAGTATCTTTAATAGAACAGACTGGCAAACACTAAGCGCTAGTAGTGCATAGGCCGAAATAGACAAAAATACATGTGACGCAATGCTTAGTGGTACCAATTTTTCTCCACTATCAGGGAATAAAATTCCAAACATGATAGTGAGAGCTGCCATCGGATAGACTATTATCCCAAGGGAATGTACAGGCTTAGATATAGAAGCAATGAATAACAAAATTACAATAAGCCATGCCGCAAAAGAGGCACTATTTGCGAGCCCAAAGATGATACCTTGCTGAGTCCAAAAGTCAGTAAAAGTTAGGGCCTGTGAAATGATAGCAAAACTTATCATTAGGGTGATTGTTTGCTGGTATTGGTGCTGTATTTCATCCTTAATAAAGTAGCGAGCTAAAAGAAAAGCAGAAACTAAAAATGCAATAATGGAAAGGTAGGATAAAATCATCTATAACTTTGGATAAATTAAAATCTATATAATACGATACTTTTGCTATATTTTTACTTTAAATGTTTGATAATTTAACTAATCGACTCTCTAATAGCTTCAAAATATTACAGGGCAAGAACAAGCTCTCTGAAGGCAATATAAAGGACGCTATAAGGCAGGTTAGAAGGGCATTATTAGAGGCTGACGTTGCACTTGACGTTATTAAAGTATTTCTTGATCAGGTACAGATAAAGGCTTTAGGCCTAAAAGTTGGTGAGGGTTTGAGCCCTTCTCAAGCATTTATCAAGCTTGTTGAGGAAGAGCTTACAAAAATTATTGGCGTAGCTAACGAGTCGTTAGATTTAAAAACCCAACCACCAGCAGTGGTCATGGTGGCAGGACTCCAAGGTGCAGGTAAAACTACATCTATCGCAAAGCTGGCGTTATTTTTAAAGGAAAGAGAAAAAAAGAAAGTGCTACTTGTTAGTGCTGATGTTTATAGACCTGCAGCGATAGATCAATTGCAAATATTATCTGAACAGGTTGGCGTTGACTTTTTCCCATCTTCAATTAATGACAAGCCAGAACAAATCGTTTTAAATGCTAAGAAGCACGCACAGAAACAGTTTCATGATGTGCTCTTAGTGGATACCGCTGGTCGTTTGCATATTGACGAGCAAATGATGAGCGAGATTAAGGTATTACAACAAACAGTAAAACCAATAGAGACATTATTTGTTGTAGACTCGATGACAGGACAAGATGCTGCTCATACTGCCAAATCATTCGCTGATGCTCTACCACTTACAGGTGTAATTCTTACTAAAACTGACGGTGATGCTCGAGGCGGTGCTGCTCTTTCTGTTAGGCATATAACCGGTAAACCGATAAAATTTTTAGGTGTCGGAGAAAAGATTGATGCGCTAGAACCATTCCATCCAGATCGATTAGTTTCAAGACTATTGGGTATGGGTGATGTATTATCACTGGTTGAAGAGATTAGTCGTAAAGTTGACCACAAAAAGACAGCTAAATCTGCCAAAAAAATGGCCAAAGGGCAGTTCGATTTGGCAGATATGCGTGACCAATTATTGCAAATGGAACAGATGGGAGGCATGGAATCGTTAATGGACAAATTGCCAGGAATGGGGCAAATCCCAGATAGCGTAAAGAATCAAGTCATGGGAGGAGAACAGACCAAACAGATGGTAGCCATTATTAACTCTATGACCCCAAAAGAGCGCACCCACATCAAATTAATTAAAGGTTCACGTAAGGCTAGAATTGCTAAAGGTTCAGGTACCAATGTTCAGTCCGTAAATAAGCTCATAAAGCAGTTCGAAAAAATGCAGAAACAGATGAAAAAAATGGGCGGAACTAAGATGAAAAAGATGATGGCCAAGATGAGTAAAATGCAAGAATCTGGTCAGGCTCCAGCAGGTATGCCGGATCTATCTAAGATTACCGGAGGGCTCTCAGGAATGGGAGGAGGAAACAAGTTTCCTTTTTAGCTTGAATTATTAAAAATAAAGATTGCTTTTATTTAATTTATAGATAAAATTCGAGTAATATTTTTCTATACCAATGGGTAGTTTTTATGAAAAATTGTATGTATAAATTTGCATTCATATTGTTTGCATTTTTATTTAATAATTCGCTATCTTTCGCACAGCAAGAGTTAGCACAGAGTATTGATTTGACAATTGAAGTTTCTTCTGTTGGGGATATAAGCCTTAAAGCTACAAAGGCAGTAGAAAGGGGTATAACCGCTCTGGAGGGAATTTCACAAATTGTTGTATTGAAAACAAAGGACACCAGTTATGGCCCAATGATTGTATCTTTGGGTGGGGTTAAGGCAGAAGGTAATAGGTTTTGGGCACTGTATGTTGACGAAAAAATGTCTATGGTAGGTGCGCAAGAGGTGGTATTGAATGAAGATACATATATCCTCTTGAACCTTGAGTCCTTTTAAGGTAATATTATTCTGGATTTTAGGAGGTTTGCTATGAACTTTAAAGATTACACATTGAAGTCGGGTTATTCATATATTTATTTATTTATCGGTTTGATTGTTTTGGGAGTCCTGGCAAGGGTATTGCCTCATCCTCCAAACTTTTCACCTATGGCAGCTATTGCTTTGTTTGCAGGGTTCATTTTCATTAAACGATATATGGCGATTTTAGTTGTCATATTGACTATGCTGTTTACTGACTATTTTGTGCTTGGCTCTTTATCTATTGATTATTTTGCCTCTGAAACTATGCTTGTTGTTTATTTGGCATTATTGTTTCCGATAATTTTTAAAAAGGTGTTACGTTTAAAATTGACAGGACCAAGGGTTGCAATGACCGCCATTATGAGTTCAAGTGTATTCTTTGTTACAACAAATTTTGCGGTTTGGGCGTTCTCACCAATGTACGAAAAGACCTTATCAGGGCTTGCTCTTTGTTATGCGATGGCGGTTCCTTTTTTCCATTACACGGTTATGGGTGATTTGATATGGTCAGGAGTAATATTTGGTTCGTATTATCTTGTTAAAAATTACTCTATAGTCCATATAAATAGAAGCAATTCTTTGCTCTTTAGTAATAACTGATATAAAACGTAGAGTTTTTAGGTTAGCTAATTGGATAAAATTTCAGCCGATAACGAATCTTTATTTAGCAACATATTCTGTAACTTTCATCTATGAAATTGCACACTAAGTGGATACTTATTACTATGCTAGCTGTAGTAATTCTGAGCCCAGATTCAGTCCTAATTAGGTTAGCAGATACTGATAGTTGGGGTTTAGTATTTTGGAGAGGGATTGGTTTTGGTGTAGGTGTTTTATTGTTTTTAGTTGCAACAAGACCGAAATCTATAAGGAATGATTTTTATAGTATCGGCAATGAAGGAATATTGCTTGGATTTCTTTTTGGACTTAATTCTGTAACCTTTGTTTTGGCTTTGGAATTTACCTCAATAGCTAACACCCTTATTATTATCAGTAGTGCACCCATTATTACAGCAATTATTGCCTGGTTGTTGTTGGGCGAGCGAGTAAATATGGCAACCATAATAGCTATGCTAGTGGTTTTCTCTGGCATATATTTTGTTATGTCGGATAGTTTTGGAAATATAAATATAAAGGGTGACTTGTTTGCGCTGTCTACGGCAACTATGATGGGAATTAGTTTTACCTTAATACGCAAACATAAAGCTATCAGTATGGTCCCTGCAATGTCGGTTGGTGGATTCTCGTCGGCAGCACTGTCACTTATATTTGCTCCAACAATTTTTTTGCCAATTGAAGCTCTGTGGTATGTAGTAGCTATGTGCTTTGTTTGCACGGTATCATTTATATTAATTACACTTGCACCAAGGCATGTTCCTGCAGCTGAAGTAGGTATGATTATGCCCCTAGAGACCGTTTTAGGGCCACTATTTGCTTGGATTATAATTAGTGAAGAGCCTTCAAATAAGGCGATCATTGGAGGAACTATAGTTATTCTTACTCTGTTTATCCATTCATGGTATACAGCAACAAGTGAAAATTAAGTTGAGCCTAAATGAAATATATAGCGAAACCATAAAATAGATGAAGTCGATAGAGTTAAAAGCAGATATATTAATGCTGATTGCTGCAATTATATGGGGATTCGCGTTTGTTTCTCAGAGGGTCGGAATGGAAACTATGGGACCACATTTATTTAACGGTGTCAGGTTCATTATCGGTTCATTTTCATTGCTACCTGTTATTTGGTACTTTTCAAGAAAGCCAAACAATAACAACAAACCAAAAAGTTCAAACAAAATGCTAATTATTTCTGGAATGGTAGCGGGATTATTTTTGTTTGCAGGGATGACCTTCCAGCAGGTAGGATTGCTATATACAACTGCAGGTAAGGCAGGATTTATTACCGGAATGTATGTATTCTTTGTGCCACTTATTGGCATATTTATTGGGCAACAAACTAAGCTAGGAACTTGGATAGGTGCATTTATTGCAGTTATAGGGCTTTATTTGCTTAGCATTAAGTCTGACTTTAGTCTTTCTAAGGGTGACACATTGGTCCTTATGTGCGCTATATTTTTTGCCGGTCACGTTCTGGTTATAGGGTATTTAGCTAAAAGAGTCGATGTATTAATGCTATCACTTATCCAATATATTACAACAGGAATTCTGAGTTTAATCGTTGCATTATTTACCGAAACAATAACTTTACATAGTATAAGCCTAACTATTGTCCCTTTACTATATGCAGGGGTAATGTCAACTGCTGTAGCTTATACACTGCAGGTTGTGGCACAACAACATGCACACTCATCACACGCGGCAATAATTTTAAGCCTTGAGGGTGCGTTTGCTGTTTTCGGGGGATGGCTTTTGCTTGATGAACAGTTGCCACTTAAAGGGCTTATAGGTTGCGCTTTAATGTTAGCAGGAATGCTCATATCTCAGCTCACACCTAAACCAACAAAAAGTTTTCAATAATATTCAATAGTTATGCTTATAATTTATTAATGAGCAATATATTAGAGATAAAAAATGCATCTATTTATATGGGTAGAACCAGAGTATTTGATGACCTGTCACTAGAAATAAGTGCAAACAATTCGACTGCAATAATCGGACCTAATGGTTCAGGTAAAAGCACACTACTTAAGTTGCTTGGAAGGGAGATATACCCTGTATATTCAAAAGACAGCTATGTACGGATTTTTTCTAAAGAGCGTTGGGTTGTTTCAGAGCTAAAAAAACGTCTAGGGATTGTGTCTTACTCTTTACAGCAGAACTATTCACCTGATGCAATAGGGCTTTATGTTGTTCTATCAGGTTTTTATGGGAGTGACGGTATTTGGTCATTCCAAAATTTTGACAAGAAGAATATTGATATGGCTAATAAAGTTATCGATCAACTTGGTCTTAATAATTTAAAGAATAGAAAATTTGAAACAATGTCTACCGGAGAGCAGCGTAGATTCCTTTTAGCTAGAGCCTTAGTGCACAATCCAGAAGTATTAATACTAGATGAACCAACTAGTGGGCTTGACTTGAATGCCTGCTTCCAATACCTTGATACAATTAGAAGGCTTATAGTTGATGGTAAAAAAATAGTACTAGTTACACACCATATTCATGAAATACCACCAGAAATATCACAAATAGTTTTTCTAAAAGCTGGTAAAGTAGTTGCTAATGGTACTAAATCATCTTTACTTACAGGGGTTAACTTGAGTAGTCTATTCGACACTCCTATTAGCGTTATTGAGAAGAATGGTTACTACCAAACAATTCCTGAACATAGTTAGTTGTTTTTTGTATAAATTATTTAACATAGAATGTATAATTTTTTTTTGTAATTAACCAATATCGATTAAACAGACCGGAGATAATTTTATGACATCACTAATAAACAAAGATAAGCCTATAAGAGATAGAGTCATGTATGGCCTTTTGGCTTTGTTTTTTCTTTTTATTGTCCAAGTACTAGCAACAATTATTTCACTTATAGCTGTGTTTCAGTTTTTTGCTACTCTTGTTACTGGAAAAGCCAACAAAAAGCTGCAATCTTTTAGTCAATCTTTGGCCGAATATTTCAAACAAATCACCCTTTTTGTTGCCTATATTGATGAATACAGGCCATGGCCATTTTCTGTATGGCCTGATAATACTGTTGATGATATTGAGGAAGAATCTGTTGTTGAGGCTGAGATAGTTGATGAGCCTGACAAAAAGGATAACAAAGAGAGTACCAAGAAGGAAGGAGAAAAAGACAAAAAAGGCGATGGACAGTAAGAAAGATAAACCAATTCAGCCAGTTAGTGGGACTATAGTTCCACGTTTTGCCGGTGCATCAACATTTGCCAGACTTCCTGAATTGAGAGATGTTTCTTATTGCGATGTAGCTATAGTAGGAATTCCTTTCGATTCAGGCACTAGTTATAGACCAGGAGCTAGGTTTGGCCCTCAATCCATACGTCAAGCATCAAGACACCTCAGAACTCAATATCATCCAGCATATGACACCGAACCATTTGTTGAACAGCAGGTAGCAGATGCGGGGGATATTGCTTGTAACCCTTACAATATAGAGGAGGCAGTGTTAGAGATTCAGGAGGCCGCAAAAGGCTTACTTGGAGAGGTGGGAAGTATTATTAGTCTTGGCGGTGACCATACTATTGCCTTACCACTACTTAGAGCTGTTAACTCCTATCATGGGCCAGTGGCACTTGTTCATTTTGATGCCCACCTTGATACTTGGGACACATACTATGGGGCTCCTTACACCCATGGCACACCCTTTAGGAGGGCCGCAGAAGAAAAATTATTTCTAGATCATGCCTCAATGCATATCGGCATACGTGGCCCATTGTATAGTAGAGATGACCTAAAGAATGATGAAGAGTTAGGCTTTAAAGTTGTGCATTGTGACGAATTCCAACAGTATGGAGTTGAGCACGTTATAAAACGTATCAGGGATAGGGTTGGAAATAATCCTATGTACTTGTCTATAGATATTGATGTGCTTGACCCTTCACACGCTCCAGGCACTGGTACACCTGAGATAGCGGGAATGTCATCAAGGGAACTTGTTGGGGTATTGAGAGGTTTAGCAGGGCTTAACATTGTTTCTGCAGATGTTGTTGAGGTTTCACCTGCATATGATCATGCAGAGTTGACATCCCTGGCTGCTGCGACAACAGTTTTCGAGATTACTAATCTTTTGGCCTACTCAAAAAATAAATCTAAAAGTTAACTACTGTATTGGGTATTTAGTGAAAAATGTTAAATGATTTGTTATAAGTCGATAACGCCATTGCTCTTAAATAAATGTTAATTGCTTATTAAATAGATATGAATATTGCAAGCAGAATGTCATTACTAGGAACCGAGACAGCTTTTGAGGTTATGGCGCGAGCAAAATCTTTAGAGGCCAAAGGCAAAGATATTATATATCTACAGATTGGTGAGCCTGACTTTGCAACCCCAAAGCATATCGTCGATGGCGCTATAGATGCTCTTCGGAGTGGACATACTCACTACTCGTCACCCTCAGGGATATTGCCACTAAAGGAGGCTATAGCTGATGAAGTGTTTTTGCGTCGTGGGGTAAGACCTGAGATTGAACAAATAGTTGTAACACCTGGCGCTAAACCAATAATATTTCTTGTAATGTTGGCATGTATCGAGTCTGGGGATGAGGTTATATACCCTAACCCAGGTTTCCCTATCTACGAATCAATGATCAACTTTGTTGGGGGCAAGGCTGTACCCCTACCATTACGTGAAGATAAGGGGTTTAGTTTTGATAGAGAAGAATTCATCTCTTTGCTGTCTAAGCGAACTAAGATGATAATAATAAACTCTCCGCACAATCCCACAGGCGGAATTCTGTCTGCTGATGATATAGAGTTAATAGCAAAAACTGCAAAAGATATGGGAATTCTTGTTCTGACTGATGAGGTTTATAAGAACATTATCTATGGTGAAAAGCATCATAGTATATATTCAATTGCAGGAATGAAGGATAACTGTGTATTGCTGGATGGTTTTTCCAAAACATACTCTATGACAGGCTGGAGGCTTGGTTATGGGGTTATGCCAACGGAACTAGCCAGCAGGATTGAAAGGTTAATAATAAACTCAAATTCATGTACCTCTACATTTTCCCAGTACGCTGCAGTTGAGGCACTTAAGGGTCCAACCGAAGAGTCTGAATCGATGGTCAAAGTATTCAAAAAGAGGAGGGACTTTATAGTTGAAGGTTTAAACAGTTTACCGGGGGTTAGCTGTATAAAACCTAAGGGGGCATTTTACGTGTTCCCCAATGTGTCAGAAATAAGTATGCAATCAGATCAGCTTGAGGATTACTTACTAAATGATGCCGGTGTTGCTGTATTATCAGGATCAGCATTCGGTAAGCACGGTAACGATTATCTAAGGCTGTCTTATGCCAACTCGATAGAAAATATAGAGAAAGCTTTAGAGCGTATAAGAGTGTCTTTAGCTAAAATATAATA
>JASLYC010000035.1 GCA_030739975.1 Gammaproteobacteria bacterium | reverse complement strand
ACATCTTGATTTCTTAGAATTGTCTAAAGTATATGATAAGTGTCACCCAAGAGCAAAAAAATAGTCATGAAATTTAGACTGTCTTTTGCTGCCCAAATTTTAAAAAATGGAGGCGTTATTTCGCACCCATCAGATACCATTCAAAGTGTTGGCTGCTTGCCAGATTTTCCAATCGCTATAGAAAAGTTAATAAACTTAAAAAGAAGGAGCATAAGTAAAGGACTTATACTGCTGACTTCTGATATTGCTTACGTATTGCATTATATTGATATAGAGTTACTTAGCGAGAATGCTCTGGAGCAATTATTTAAGATAAACCCAAATCCTACAACATATTTATTGCCTGCTAGTACCAACACGCCAACATATCTTACAGGCGGTAAGGGTACTATAGCTGTTAGGCTTACATCTAATAAACTGGTTAAATACTTATGCGATAATACTGAATCATCTTTGGTCTCCACAAGCGCGAATGTTTCCTCTTTACAGCCAGCATCATCGACACTAAAATTACGTGTTTATTTTGGCGACAAGTTAGATTTAATTTTGCATCCAAGTAGCAACAATACCAGAGCATCAAAGATAATTAATTTATTAAGCGGAGAGCGATACAGGTGATAGAAGAAGTAAAACAATATTTATTAAATCTTCAAAATAATATTTGTTACCAGTTAGAACAAGTTGACGGTAAGGCTAAATTTATTGAAGATAGCTGGGAAAAAGAGGGCAATACTGGAAATGGTCAGACCCGTGTAATACAAAATGGCAATGTATTTGAGCAGGGGGGTGTTAACTTTTCAATTGTCAGTGGCGAAAGTTTGCCATCCTCAGCTACTGCTTTAAGGCCAGAACTTGCTGGAAGAAGTTTTCAGGCTCTGGGAGTCTCGTTAGTAATTCACCCTAAAAATCCTTATGTGCCGACTTCGCATGCCAATGTACGCTTTTTCATAGCAAAAAAAGATGGAGAAGAGCCGATATGGTGGTTTGGTGGAGGATTTGACTTGACACCGTACTATGGTTTTGATGAAGATGCTATATATTGGCATTCAACGGCAGAATCTGCATGTAAACCATATGGGGAAGATGTTTACCCTAAATATAAAAAATGGTGCGACGACTATTTTTATTTGAAACACAGAGACGAGCAAAGAGGTATAGGTGGGTTATTTTTTGATGACCTTAATGAGGGGGGCTTTGATAAATGTTTTGCTTTTATGAAGAGTGTAGGCAATAATTACATTAAGGCTTATAAGCCAATTGTTGAGAAAAGAAAAGATATGCCATATACAGATAAAGAAAGACAATTCCAGTTATATAGGCGTGGTCGTTATGTTGAATTTAACCTGGTTTATGACAGAGGAACTTTGTTTGGCTTACAAACAGGAGGACGCACAGAGTCAATTCTTATGTCATTACCACCACTTGTTCGTTGGGAATATAACTACTCAATTAGAAAAGATAGCGAAGAGGAAAGACTTTACAAAAGATACCTTAAGCCACAAGAATGGACCAATTTATCTATATGAAACATAAACTAGACCTTAGAAGATTGCTTTGCCCTTTGCCTGTTATTCGTTTAGGAGAAGCCATGAATGAAGTTGATATTGGAGATTTGGTTGAAATTAGAGCTACAGATAAAGGAACAATGCATGATATTCCTGCATGGACGCGAGTACATGGCCATGAAGTTATTGATATCGATGAAAAAAACGATGAAATCGTATTGATTATTAAGAAGTTGGTGTAAAATAGCCTCTGTTTTTTGAAGATTGTATTTCTATATACAACAGCCTCATTAACAAATAATTTTGCTTGTAACGGTGCAAGCTCATTGACAAAGCATGTCATCTAAAATAACTAATATATATAGGAGTAGATATGTCTGCTAAAAAAGTAATTAAGTTGATGAAAGATAACGAGGTAACATTCGTAGATTTTCGTTTTACTGACACAAAAGGTAAAGAGCAGCACGTAAGTGTTCCAGCTCACACAGTCGATGCCGATAAATTTGAAGAAGGGCAAATGTTTGACGGCTCTTCTATTGCAGGTTGGAAAGATATTAATGAATCAGATATGATTCTAAAACCTGATTTGGATGCATGTATTATGGACCCATTCACTGAAGAATCTACATTGATTGTTCGTTGCGATATTATTGAACCGAGCGATATGCAAGGTTACGAAAAAGACCCAAGATCTATCGCTAAAAGAGCTGAATTGTACCTTGCTGAAACTGGTATTGGTGATACAGCTTTTTTTGGTAACGAGCCCGAATTTTTCGTTTTTGATAGCGTTAAATGGGACACAGGTTTTGGATTAGGTAAGGCTTTTTATGAAATTAATTCAGAAGAAGCTGCATGGAATTCAGGTGTTGATTTAGAGGGTGGAAACAAAGGCCATAGGCCACGCATCAAGGGTGGTTACTTTCCAGTTCCACCAGTAGACTCATTACACGATTTACGTTCTCAAATGTGTCTAGCTATTGAAGAAATGGGTGTTACAACTGAGGTTCACCACCATGAAGTAGGTACTGCAGGACAATGTGAAATTGGAGCGCTATTTAATACTCTAGTTAAAAAAGCTGATGAGACACAAATATTAAAATATTGTGTACATAATGTTGCACACCTATACGGAAAAACTGCAACATTTATGCCAAAACCAATAGCGGTTGACAATGGTAATGGTATGCACGTTCACCAGTCAATCTCTAAGAATGGTAAAAACTTGTTTGATGGTGATGGATACGGTAATTTGAGCGAAACTGCTCTTTACTATATTGGAGGTATTATCAAGCATGCTAAGGCACTAAATGCTTTTACTAACCCATCAACAAATTCATATAAGCGCTTAGTACCAGGTTTTGAAGCTCCAGAGCTATTAGCTTATTCAGCTAAAAACCGTTCTGCAGCAATTCGAATCCCTTTTGTTACAAATCCAAAAGGTCGTCGTATTGAGGTTCGTTTCCCAGATTGTACAGCCAACCCATATCTAGCTTTCTCAGCAATGCTTATGGCCGGCTTAGATGGAATTAAAAACAAAATTCATCCAGGCGAGCCTGCAGACCAAGATTTATATGATTCTGATACAACTGGCATACCAAAAGTTGCCGGGATGCTTCATATAGCTCTAGATGAGTTAGATAAAGATCGTGAATTCCTTAAGCAAGGCGGAGTTTTTACTGATAATGTGATAGATTCTTTTATTAGTTTAAAAATGGAAGAAGTGACAGCAATGAGAGCTTCTCCACAGCCTCTAGAATTTGATCTTTATTACAGCTGTTAATAATTTTACTATGTAAATATAAAAGCCGCGCAATGCGCGGCTTTTTTATTCCAAAATTATTCTTCTTACTATAAAATTACTTTAATAAAAAAAATTGAAAATATTGACATGATTGAGATTAGAAATGATTGGAGTATAGAGGAGATTAACGCTTTCTTTCAAATGCCATTTAATGATCTGCTATTTAAGGCACAAGCTATTCATCGCGATGTTTTCGACCCAAACCAAGTCCAGGTCAGTTCATTATTAAATATCAAGTCAGGTGCCTGTCCAGAAGATTGCTCATATTGCTCACAAAGTTCAAAGTATGACACAGGCCTTGAAAGAGAAAAATTAATGGAAATTGAGCAAGTTTTAGCCCAAGCTGAAGAAGCTAAAAAAAATGGAGCCTCAAGGTTTTGTATGGGTGCAGCTTGGCGTAACCCAACAGACAAGAGCTTAGACAAGGTTATACCTATGATTAAAGGTGTTAAGGATTTAGGTATGGAGACTTGTGTAACCCTAGGTATGCTATCACAGGACCAAGCACACACCTTAAAAGAAGCAGGTTTAGACTATTACAACCATAACATAGATACCTCAAAAGAAAACTATTCAAACGTTATTACTACCCGCAATTTTCAGGACAGACTGGATACTCTAGAAGCTGTTCAGAATGCCAACATAAGTGTTTGTAGTGGAGGTATATTAGGTCTAGGAGAAGGGCAAAAAGATAGGGCATCTATGCTGCAGTCTTTAGCTAATCTTGAAAAGCATCCCGACAGTGTGCCAATTAATTTATTAGTTCCTATCCCGGGAACTCCACTTGAAAATGTAGCTCCACCTACTGAAACTGAGTTTGTGCGCACAATAGCAGTTGCCCGTATTTTAATGCCTAAATCTGTAGTTCGTCTGTCTGCTGGTCGTACTGAAATGGGTGAGGCAATGCAGGCTATGTGTTTTTTTGCTGGTGCAAACTCAATTTTTTATGGAGAACAGTTGCTTACCACAGATAACCCGAGTATCCAAAAAGATCAGGATTTATTTGAAAGATTGGGCATTAATATATAATCGCTAATCAACCCTACTGGGTCTTTATTTTTTAAACTTTTTATACGAACTGACATTTCTTCTATAGAAAGGTTTTTAATTATGTTGTCTAAATTTTCAGGATTTAATTGCTCTTGTGGCAACAATATTCCTGCATTTTTATTACTCAATATTTCCGCATTTTTTGTTTGGTGATCGTCAACCGCATAAGGAAATGGGACCATTATCGCAACACTATTTGTAGCTATGAGTTCTGAAACTGTCATTGCTCCAGAACGACATATAACTATATCTGACCATGCATATGCTTTTGCCATATCTTCAATAAAAGGCTCTATAGTTAAAACAGTTCTTTCTATTCCTGCCGTATCATAAGTAGACCTAACATCTTCAAAATGTTGCTCGCCAGTTTGATGCCATATATTTAGCTCTGTGTTAAGGTGAGGAATGCAATCATTAATACTTTTAGCCCCAAGTGAGCCACCTAAAACTAATAAGTTTAACGGGATATTTCTATCTAGTTTCTTTATTACCTTAAAAGATATTGGATTGCCGCTAGTTATAACATTGGTATTTTTTGTAAATGTATTCTCAAATGCCTGGAAGGTTTGAGTTGCTATTTTGGACAATAATAGATTAGTTGTTCCAGGTAAGGCGTTTTGTTCATGAATAATTAATGGCTTTCGAAAAATATATGCGACCAATCCGCCAATGCCAGATACAAAGCCACCCATACCGACAACTATATCAGGCCTAAATGTTATAAATACCTTTACTGTTTGAAATAGTGCGACTGTCAAAAAAAATGGCGCTTTGATAAGGCTAATTATATTTTTTCCTCGCAAACCTACAGCCATAACTCTATGCAAAAAAAAGCCATTTTTAGGTACTAAATTTTTCTCAAGTCCTTTGACTGTGCCTAGCCATTCCACTTGAGTCGAATGACTCCTTAGATTTTTAGCTATAGCCAATGCAGGAAATACGTGACCTCCGGTGCCTCCGGCCATTATTAGTATCTTTTTAGTCTTAGACATACTGCTTTTGCCTAGAGTATTCGGCTCTATTTTCCATGTCAATTCTTAGTAATATTGCAAGAGCTATTATTGAAAAAATCATGCTAGTTCCACCATAACTAATTAAAGGCAAGGTGAAGCCTTTAGGAGGTATCAAACCTAGATTCATTGAAATATTAACGCTTATCTGCATAGAAAACCAAGAACAAATACCAAAGGCAACATATGAACTATATTTGTGGCCATTTTTAAGAGCATTTTTTGCTATATTAAAGCCCTTTCCAATAATATATGCAAAACAAAAAAGAACAAACAGCATTCCAACTACCCCTAGCTCTTCTCCGATAACGGCAAATACCATGTCAGTATGCGCCTCAGGAAGGAGAGAGTATTTTTGTATACCTGCACCTATACCAGTTCCTGTCCAGTCACCTCTTGCTATACCAATTAAGGCCTGTTTAGTTTGGTGTACTTTTTGACTACTATTCAACCATAAATCTTCTTGCCAAAATTCAAACAGCCTATTTCTTCTGACCTCGTCTAAGTATATAAAGATGCCAGCTCCTGTAAACAATGAAGCCCCAACATAAATGAGTTGTTTAAGGTATGTACCAGCTGCAAAAAGCATACTTAAGGCTGTAAGTGTTATAATTATTGTAGCGCCTAGGTCTGTCTCGAGGATTATAAGCAAAGCTGCTGCGCCAACTATTAATAAAGTTTTTGAAAGAACTAACCAAGGATTTTTTAGATCATTTTGTTGTCTTGTTAGAAATCCAGCCATAAAAAGTATCATAGCCACCTTCATCATCTCTGATGGCTGGAAATTGTATATAACAAGGTTAACCCATCTAGTTGAGCCATTAACTGTACGCCCAATTGGCTCAGGTAAAAACACTGCTATTAATAATATTAGAGTAAAAAAATACAATAAAGCTGAATATTTTTTAAGTAATGATGTAGACATATTTAGCATTACTAGTCCAGCGCCAAGTCCTAGCATTATTGACAGGCTCTGTTTTATAAAAAATGCATAGCTATCAAATCTACCAAGAGAGGCGGAGAATGACATTAGCCACCCAAGAGTTATCAGAGCAAGTATTGTTGTTAGTAATGTAGAGTCAGGTGATTGGCCAGTTTTCATTATTAATAGTATTGGCAATATATATCTATTTTATACTCCAAACAAAAAGCAAAAAAATAACTAGCTTAATTTATACTTAATGATTTGGAATATGACTAGCAGTGAGTATAATACTTATTTTTTTGTGAATTAATATTATTACTTTATGATTTCTACTGCAAATATCACCATGCAGTTTGGTGAAAAACCTCTATTTGAAAACATATCTATCAAATTTCAAAATGGCAATAGATATGGTTTAATTGGCGCTAACGGTTGCGGCAAGTCAACTTTTATGAAAATTCTTACTTCTGAGCTAGCAGCAACTAACGGCACTGTTAGTGTTAGTGAGGGAGAACGCTTAGGGATATTGAGACAAGACCAGTTTGCATTTGAAGATTTTCGTGTAGTCGATACAGTTATTATGGGCCATTCTGAGTTGTGGAAAATTAAGAAAGAAAGAGATAGAATTTACTCATTACCAGAAATGAGTGAAGAAGATGGAATCAAGGTTGCTGAACTAGAAATGCAATTTGCTGAGATGGATGGTTATATGGCTGAATCTTCGGCGAGCGAGCTATTGTTGGGGTTGGATATTCCTGAAAGTCAGCATTATGGCCTTATGAGTGAGATTGCACCAGGCTGGAAACTTCGAGTTCTATTGGCTCAAGCGCTTTTTTCTGACCCTGAAATTCTTTTGCTAGACGAACCAACAAACAACCTTGATATTAACTCAATTCGCTGGTTAGAGGGTGTATTAAAAGACCGCAAAGCTACAATGATAATAATATCCCATGATAGGCACTTTTTAAATAGTGTTTGCTCACATATGGCAGATATTGATTATGGAGCAATTAATGTATTTCCAGGTAATTATGATGATTTTATGATTGCTTCAACGGCTATTCAAGAAAAAATGCAGTCAGATAATGCAAAAAAGGAGGCCAAAATAAAAGAGTTAAAGCATTTTGTCTCAAGGTTCTCTGCTAATGCGTCAAAATCAAGGCAGGCTACTTCGAGGATGAAGCAGTTAGACAAGATAACTTTAGATGACATTAAGCCTTCTTCTCGAGTAAGCCCATATATTATTTTTAATCAAGAAAACAAACTTCACAGGAATGTTATTGAAATTAATAATTTGGAAAAAGGTTTTGATGATTTAAAAGTATTAAAAGACATTAATCTATTGTTTGAAGTTGGTGAAAGGGTTGCTGTTATTGGACAAAACGGTATAGGCAAGACCACTTTATTGAAAACATTGGTAGGTAAAATAGAGCCAGACAAAGGCAAAATCAAGTGGAGCGAAAACGTAAATGTGGGCTACTATGCACAGGATAACAGTAACTATTTCGAGAAAGATATGAGTGTGCTTGACTGGATGAGCCAATTTAAAAGTGAAAAAGATGATCTACAAGCAATGCGCTCTGTTCTTGGAAAAATGTTATTTGGAAAGGAAGACATTAAGAAAAATGTCAAGTCTCTTTCTGGTGGAGAAAAAGGGCGTATGATGTTTGGTAAATTGATGCTCCAAAAGCCTAACGTATTGGTTATGGATGAGCCTACTAACCACTTAGATATGGAATCAATAGAAGCCCTAAATCTTGCTTTAGATAACTACAATGGTACACTTATCTTTGTAAGCCATGATAGAGAGTTTGTGTCCTCCCTTTCCACCAAAGTGGTCGAACTAAAAGAAGATGGAATGCACTACTATTCTGGCAACTATGAAGATTACTTACTAAGTATGAATTGAAATGGTTAATGCGGCATTAAAAAGATTTATTGATCGTGATAGCTTTGATTCTGCTGCAGTACTCTCATTTGCCACCATATTTGCTATTGTCCCAGGGCTTTCTCTTGCTTTAAGTATTTTTTCATTATCGCCATACTTTGTAGATTTTCAAAGCCATTTAGAAGAGTTCCTGTTTAATCAGCTAATTCCTCAGAATCACGATTTAGCTATTGGATATATACAACAATTCATATTTCAAGCTCAATCAATAAAGGGGCTAAGCTCTATTTTTCTGATTTTTGCGGTTCTATTATTGTTATACGAAATAGATAAGCGTATAAACCTAGTATGGCACTCTAATCATCGACGTCATTGGATGAAAGGGCTTGCCTCATACTTGTTTGTATTATTTTTAGGCCCAATATTGATTGGTGTTTCATTGTTTGCCAGTTCATATGTTATGGCATTAGAGTTATTTGATGTTTTGTCTATAGATTTATATAACTCATTTATTGTACCGCTATTATTGTCCAGTTTTGGGTTTTCAATTATGTATTTTGTAGTACCTGAAGAGCCAGTACGTTTTATTAGTGCTACTAAGGCTGGCATTATTGCAGCTACATTGCTAGAAATAATCAAACATGCAATGTTCTTTTATATCCAATACTTTAATTTTTATGAAGTCATATATGGCACATTATCTGTTTTAATGATGGTAATTATTTGGATATATCTGGCTTGGGTAATTGTGCTATTTGGGGCAAACTTTTGCTATTGTCTTGAAGACAAATAGGCGATAATAATAAATAATTAGAGTAAAATTCGCACCCTTTAACATTGTCAATTTGTATTATGTTTACTGGAATCACTCAAGCACTGGGAACAATTAGAACAAAGGATCAGTCTTCTTTTGGTGCGGTTTTCAGCTTTACAAGTTTAGATATTGATTTCTCTGATGTGGATATTGGAGACAGCATATCGGTAAATGGAGTCTGCCTGACAGTTATAGAGGCTGGTGAAGATTATTTTAAAGCTGATATTTCAAAAGAAACTATAGACTGTTCAACCTTTGACAGCCTAAAGATTAATGACAATGTTAATCTTGAAAAAGCACTACGCATAAATCAAGGAATAGACGGTCATTTAGTTAGCGGACATGTTGATGGGGTTGCAACAGTTATGGATATATTTGCAGAAGGTGATTCTACTCGTTACAAAATTAAGGCACCAATGAGCCTAGTAAAATATATTGCCAAAAAGGGCTCAGTATGTATCAATGGAGTTAGTCTAACAGTTAACTCAATTTACGAAGATGTGTTTGATATTAATATTGTTCCACACACTATGAATGTAACTAATTTGGGACAATTAGAAATATCTGATTGTGTAAATATAGAAGTTGATATAATTGCCCGCCACCTAGAGCAACTTTTAAAGTCCAACATAATTAATAATAAATAGCGATGAAAGCATCTATTGAAGACATATTAGACGATTACAGACAAGGGAAAATGATAATTCTTTTGGATGATGAGAGTCGTGAAAATGAAGGAGACCTAATAGTTCCAGCAGCAACAGTCACCAAAGAAGATATAAATTTTATGGCTATACATGGACGTGGCCTTATATGTTTGACGCTAACTCAAGAGCGCTGTAAACAGCTCAAGTTACCACTGATGGTTAGTAGTAATAATGATGCTAATGGCACTAACTTTACCGTATCTATAGAAGCTACACATGGTGTAACCACTGGCATTTCTGCAGCTGATAGAGCAAAAACAATTTTGGATGCTGTAGCTAATGA
>JASLYC010000034.1 GCA_030739975.1 Gammaproteobacteria bacterium | reverse complement strand
GTCAAAAGAAAGGTAAGCTAGCTTCATGTTTATCCCATCTGTTTTTCTTTTTCGAATATTTTCAGAGCCAATGAAATCTCTATTGAGGTCGAGGAATCGGTCCATTCCTGCCTCTAGAGCAGAAATTTCTTCGGTAAACTCGTTTCCATATGCCCTATACATTTTTTCCATTCTCATTGAGTTGAATGCCTGACCACCAAAGTCTATTAAATTCCATTCAGCTCCGATTTCCATCAATGATTCATAAATAGAAATGAGTTGCCAGGTTGGCATATGAAGCTCCCATCCAAGTTCACCTGCGTAGGACACACGCATAGCAAATACGTCCGCAGAATCTAACTTGATTGTTCTACAACTGAGCCAAGGGAATGACTCATTACTCAAATCTTCAGTAGTGCATTGAGATAATATTTTGCGAGAGTTGGGACCAGTCAATAGTACCCCACCCCAGATTTCTGTTATGTCTTTAATAGTAACGTCATACCCATCCGAATGCATTTCAAGCCACTGATAATCTTTCACTTGCGAACTTATTGCCCCCATAAGTATAAATTCATTTTCATTGATACGACTTATAGTTTGTTCTGCCATTATTCCGCCGTTATCTGCATGAAAAAGTGTCAGACCTATTCTGCCATCTAGAGTAGGCAGTTTATTACATGACATATTGTCAATGAATCTAAATGCATCTTTACCAGTTATTTTGAACTTTGCAGTACCGCTGATATCAGTTACACCACAAGATTTTTGTACTGCTCTGCATTCTGCTCCAACAATATCATGTGCTTCGCTATGTGACCAAGTATGTGTTTCTTGAGTCACACCATTCTTTGCAAACCATGCAGGCTTTTCAAAGCCAGTATTGACTATATGAAATGCCCCTTTTTGAGATAAAACTGTGTGCAATGAGCTCACCCTAATAGGCCTTCCGTGTGGGCGATTTTCGTTCGGGGCAGCCATAGAATACATTCTCTCGTATGACTCAATAGCACGAGTTATACAGTAATTCTTATCTGCCCACCTGTCGAAACGTCTAGAGTCCAATGATGCCATATTTAGCTCAGTCTGTCCGTAAATCATCCATTGAGCTAGGTACTTTCCAATGCCTCCTTGCGCTATACCAATACTGGCACCACATAAGTTCCAGAAGTTTTTTAGACCTTTAACAGGGCCAACCAATAGATTGTCGTCTGGTGTATGGGTAATAAGACCATTAATTATTGTGCTTATTCCTACCTCTTGAAATATAGGTACTATTTCCATACAGCGCTCTAACCAAGGCATAAGCCTCTCAATGTCGCCCTCAAAAAGTTCCCTATCAAATGACCATTCAAGCCCATCAATAGCCCAAGGCTTTGAGCCTCTAGTTTCATATGGACCTATCAACAACCCGTTACCTTCTTGGCGAATATAAGATGCTGCTGTAGAATCCCTAGTTACTGGCAATTCCTTTTTGAGCTTTCCAATTTCAGGATGATTTTCAGTTATTAGATACTGATGCTGAAGGTTAACTAGCGGAACATAAGAATTAACCATATCAGCTATCTGTGGTGAAAAGCATCCAGCTGCATTTACAACATGCTTTGCTGTGATGTTGCCAGATTCAGTTACTACCTCGTATTCCCCTGATGTTAATATGTTTATATCAATTACCCTATTAAATGTTGATATTTCAGCACCATTTTTTTTAGCCAACTGTGCTAATTGCATTACAACTGTGGTTGGATCGACATGGCCATCATTTGGAGTGTGCAGGATACATCGAGCATTATCAAAGTTCATCAAAGGGTTAATAGAGGACGCCTCATTCTTGGATACAAAATCCATACTACAGCCGATATGATTTGAACGGCTAAGAACATTTCTAAACCATTGCTCTTCTGTTTCAGTGTAACCAACCCTTAACGAGCCAGTCTTATGAAAAGAAGATGGTAGTCCGGTTTTTTTTGGTAGAATCTCGTCGTACAGTTTTATTGTGTATTCATGAATCTTTGAAAGAGTATGGTTGCCATTGAAGTTTGGACAGAGCCCAGCTGCATGCCAGGTAGAACCACTAGTTAGTTCACCTTTCTCAATAAGCAATACATCATTCCATCCCTCCTCGCATAGATGGTACATAAGGTTAACCCCTAAGGATCCACCACCTATAATTACAACATTTGCATGTGTTTTCATCTTGTTTAGTTATTAAACGGTTCTCTACCTACGGCAGATCTACTTAATGAGATGTTATATTTATTTCTTATAAGCCTATCAACATTGTCGTTTATATGGTCAGGAAAATAACTTGAAAGTATTGTATTTTTTTGCATTATTGCTTTATCAAGTAGTACTGGTTTTCCCTTGTCTTTCCAGTCATTCGGGCTATCTCGGTCACTCAATTCAGGGTAGATGTACTCACTCTGCATAACTTGTATAGTTTCTTTAGAACCAAGGTAGTGACCTAAGTTATTTAAACATACATCACTTATAGCATCAAAGCATAAAGACTCTTCACTATCATCACTAAAACCTTTTGTCATTCTAAGTGATGCACCTAAAAAGTCGTTGTCAATAATCAAGCTTTCTGGGCAGGCACCAAGTAGACTTGCATACATTCCTGCAGATTCATAAATTATATTAGCCCCTGCCATAGCAGTTGCTACATGAGTTGAAGCTCTCTCAGTGCCTGCCTGAAAGTCAGGGAATTTTGCATCTGTCATTCCTGCAGCAGTTCCAGTTGGCAGGTCAAAATAATTACCCATCTGTGCACATGCGGCTGAAATCAAGCCTTGCTCAGGTGAACCGCCACACATTGAGCCTGTGCGCAAATCTGAAACAAATGGCCAGGTACCCATAATTGTTGGTGCTCCAGGCTTGATGGCGTTTACATATACTAAACCACCAAGACATTCAGCCCAAGCTTGAGATACAACACCTGGAAGGAGTGGAGGCGCAGTTGCACCTGCCTGTGCAGCTGAAAGCAATAAAACAGGCATGCCACCCTCGACACCAACCCTAAGACATTCTAGTGATTCTTGAGCAAACTTCATTGGCGGAACAACAAAACAGTTACTCATACTGACAAAAGGTCGTTGGCGCCATTTTTTCTCACTTCCGGCAATGATATGTAACATTTCAAGTCCATCTGTTACGTGATTAGCCTCAGTAAAACTTGTCCCTATATGTTTCTTTGTCCCCATTACTGAACAGTAAATTGAGTTTAAGTCTAAGTCCCGTGGGTCACTTATATCTCTAAGAACACAGGTCCTTTGGAACATATGAATGTGCTCACATTTACTTGTGATTCTTGCCATATCATAAAGATCTTTGCTAAGTGATTCTCGATATTCATTATTCTCCGGGTCTGCAATAAGTACTGCTGCACCAGCAGTTGAGAAATGTACTTTGGAGCCAGACAAATCCAAATCATACTCTGGTGATTGCCCATGAAGGGTTAAGTTGCGTTGAGCTAACTCCATAGCATTTCTTACAACATCTCGAGGCATTCTTAGCCTTCCATCATTGCCCATAATGGCACCAAACTCTACACAAGTTTCAATACAATGTGGAGTAGCATCATTAAAGCCAATTTCTTCAAGAATACGAAAAACATTCTCCTCAATTGACTTAACCTGCTTATCATTAAGGGGCTTATATCTACCACCTACTTCTCCAGGAAGTACGGGCTTTTCGTTTTTGGCAAGGGGGGCTGAACGCAAAGCTATCCTTGCCTCTCTCCCACCAGATTTTCTTCGTGCCATTCTTACTCCTCAATATAAAAAGAACAACGCTTAATTTTTTTTATTATAAATCAACTTTTGTTTGTAATATATTTAAAAATTAAACAAATATTTTTCGTGTCAATTTTTAATTAATCTGTCACAATATGAATTGAATATTCATTCCAGTGTATACATAATAAAATAACATTTAGAAAAGAAAACATAAGTAGAATATTAGTTTTCATATATATATTTTATGCAATAGGGTTGCATTGACAGATAAATATAATTTAGAATGATATTAGACAAGAAAGAAACTGCAGAAGCGCTTCCATGGTTAGAACTAATTGAGGCAATTGATAACATTTTCCTTCAGCAAGTAAATTCACCTCTTAGACACCATCACACCTTGAAAGTTCCTGGAGAGGAAGACGCAACTTTACTGTTAATGCCAGCATGGATTGAGGGAACCTTCTCAGGAGTCAAAATTGTTAATGTTTTTCCTGGAAATAATAGGCATGGACTGGCTGGTTTGACAGGGCACTATCTATTAAGCAGCGCTAAGACAGGGCAATTGCTTTTGCAACTTGACGGGAGTGAGCTTACCTCAAGAAGGACCGCAGCTGCATCTGCACTTGCCTCTAGGTACCTTTCCAGAGATGACTGCAACACAATGCTAATGGTAGGTACTGGGCGTATGGCGCGTTATTTAATTCCTGCACATCTGCAAGTAAGACCAATTGAAGTCGTTTATGTTTGGGGAAGAAGTAAAGAATCCACAGATAAATTAGTATACGAACTAAGAGATGAAGGTGTTAACGCAAAAGCTTGTTTTAAAGGGGACTTACAAAAAATAGCACAACATGTAGACCTAATAAGTTGTGCAACCATGTCAACCGAACCAATTATTAAGGGAGAATGGCTGCAACCAGGAGTTCATCTTGACTTGGTAGGCAGTTTTACTCCTAAAATGCGCGAAACTGACAATACAACAATGCAAATATGTGATCTGTTTGTTGATACAAGATGTGGTGCGTTGAATGAAACTGGAGATATAACAATACCGATTAGTGACGGAGCTATTTCTGCTAACGATATTGTTGCAGAGTTATCAGAGCTATGTTCTGGAAAGCATAAAGGTAGAATACAGTTGGTAAAGCCTAACGAAGCAATTACAGTATTTAAATCTGTTGGCACATCGATTGAGGATTTGGGTGCTGCAATTCTTGCAAAAAAGAATGTTGGATAAAATTATAAAGGTAGTTACGAAACCTCTCCAATTCTCTCTATAGCTTTTAGCTCGTTATTAATATAGTACATTCTTATGTTGTCTCTTTCCCATGGCGGAATGTTAGCTTCCTGAAAAATCTTCTTTAGTGATTGAGAGTGCGACTTATTGTGAAATTTTATTCTTTGACCTTCATGTCTGTACCTTATAGAAAAGTTTGGTAAATCTTTGAGTTTTTCATAAAAAGGACATGAATTATTGACTTGTTCTTTGCTAGAATCAATAAAATATAGTTGATTTTTATAGCGTCTAACTTCAAATGAGCCCCAACATACAAGAGGTTTTGCATCTTCTTTTGCCAAAAGCAACCCCATTATTTGCTCCATTATTTTTTCAGATGGTGCCATAAAGTCAATTGACCTTAAATGGTACCTAATAATATTGATAATTCTGTAATCTTCAAGCTCAGAAATCTTGCCAATGTCTAAACGTTTATCATTATCTATAAGCTGTTTTTTATTGATATCAATCAATGCCAAATCTTCAATTAATTTTAATGCTTGAGATTGATGTCTAGCACTCCTACTTAAAGATGTTGATAGTTCACTATAAATCTTTGAAAGCTTTGGGATAACCTCTAATCGTAAAAAGTTTCTCCTAATACTTTTATCTAGATTACTATCATCTTCAATCCATTGTAGTTTGTGTTTGGCAGCGTAATTTATAATTTGAGATTTGGGCACATCAATAAAAGGTCTTAACAGCAAACCTTTACCAAGTTTTTTTTCTATCGGCATTGAAGACAATCCGGCAACGCCACTCCCTCTTAATAGCTGTAATAAAATGGTCTCAGCTTGGTCATCCATGTGATGTGCAGTACAAAGTATTTCATTTTGTTGTAAAACAGAAGATAGCGATTTATATCGCTTTTTACGTGCTATTTCCTCTAAATTAGATGCATTATCCAGAAAGATATCAATGCTAATATATTCAATATCCATTGATTTACATAACTCTGAACAAAATTTATCCCACTCATTACAGTGCACAGAAAGGTGGTGATTGCAATGAGCAGCCCTTATTTTATTTTCAAAGTTATTATGTAAATAATGAAGCAGTACAACGGAATCTATACCGCCACTGAGTGCAACAACGATACTTCTGTTTTCATTAAGAAGTTTTTTAGACTTTATATTTACCAAACCCTAATAGCTTTTCTTGTCTTTCTTTAAGTAGTTGGTTTATTGGAATTGAAGTTGCATCTTGCAGCTTTAACTTCAAAGTATTTTTTAGTAATTGCTTGGCCTTTTCTGGGTCGCGATGGATACCACCCAATGGCTCTTTAATTACCGAATCTATTAGCCCAAGTTTCTTCAATTGAGAACTGGTTAATTTTAGTGATTCCGCAGCAATATCAGCTTTTGCAGCATCTTTGTATAGTATTGAGGCGCAACCCTCTGGAGATATTACAGAATAAATGCTATATTCGAACATTAACATAATATCTGCTACTCCAATCGCCAATGCGCCGCCAGATCCACCTTCACCAATAACTACAGAAATAATTGGCGTAGAGAGTGTAGACATTTCATAAAGATTCCTTGCTATAGCTTCACTTTGGCCACGCTCCTCTGCACCGATACCTGGGTAAGCTCCAGGTGTATCTATGAATGTGATAATTGGGACAGAGAATTTTTCTGCTAATTTCATTAAACGCAAAGCTTTACGGTACCCTTCTGGCCTAGGCATACCGAAGTTATACTTTAGTTTTTCTCTGGTGGTAGTGCCTTTTTGTTGCCCAATAAACATTACAGATTTGTCTTCTATTTGCGCCAATCCTCCAATAATAGCATGATCATCTGCAAATGCACGGTCCCCATGTAGTTCGATAAAGTCATCAAAAATAGCATCAACATAGTCAAGAGTACACAATCTTTTTGGGTGTCTAGCAATTTGTGATATTTGCCAGTCTGACAATGAAGAGAAAATCTTTCTAGTTAGTATGTTGCTTTTAGATTTTAGCGCCTCCATCTCTTTAGCAACATCTACCTTGTCGTTTATATTGCTCAGAGCTTGTATCTTTCCTTCTAACTCTGCAATTGGCTGTTCAAAATCGAGATAGTCTAAATTCATACAACTAATAAATTATTAAATAACATAGGGACGGATTATAGCAGATAGGTTAAATTACTCTGTTGAGTTTCTGAGCTAGATTATATTTGGATTGGGATGTTGCTTTGTATTCATTTTGTTATGATATTTATAAATAAATATATCTAACTAATTTATAATTTATTGAAACTAATATAACACGCTAACGTTTGGTTGTTATGGTTACAAGATATAAATTAATACTTAATTTTTTTCAAAAATATATTGACGTTTGTTGACTTTTATTGATAATTCGTATTTCAAAATAGCAAAAAATATAAAGAAAAGAAGGGGAGAATAACATGGCAAAAAGCATTATTGATGGTCTGTTTGGTAAGTCACCTATCAGACCGTTACAGCAACACATGACCAGAGCTCATTCCTGTATAGAGCAGTTAAATGAGATTATGATTGCAATGCAAAACCAGGATTGGGATACAGGTGAAAAAATAAGAACTAGCATAAGTAAAAACGAGCATGAGGCAGACGTTCTTAAGAAGAAGCTAAGGTTAGGGCTGCCATCAACATTCATGATGCCATTCTCAAGGAGAGACTTGTTAGACCTATTATTGATTCAGGATTCTATTGCCAATATCTCTAAAGACGTTTCAGGACTGATGTGTAACAGAAAAATGAAATTCCCAAAAGAAATTTCTGAAGATGTAGTTGAGCTTACAAAGTTATGTATAAAAACTTCATCCAAGGCCCTGGAAGCTATTAATGAGCTAGACGAATTATTAGAGACTGCTTTTGGCGACCGTGAGCGCAAAATAGTTAGCAATATAATTAAGGAAATAAATAATTTAGAAAGTAAAACTGACTCTCTTCAGCACAAGATCCGTTCAAAGTTATTCCCTTTAGAGTCAAACTTACCACCTATAGATGTTGTTTTTTATTACCGTGCTATTGAGTGGTTGGGTGAATTGGCAGATGCAGCACAGAAAGTCGGTTCAAGGCTTGAAGTATTGCTTGCTAAATAAGGAGTTGTTATGGATATTATTTTGAATCATGGTGATTTATTATTAACTTTAGCACTTTTATTTGGACTGTTTATGGCGTGGGGTGTTGGCGCAAATGATGTTGCCAATGCAATGGGTACATCTGTTGGATCTAAAGCAATCACTGTTAAACAAGCAATAATAATAGCAATTATTTTTGAATTTTCCGGTGCTTTATTGGCAGGAGGTGAAGTAACCGCAACTATCCGAAAAGGTATTCTTGATGCTGCTTTATTTAGTGAAAATCCGCAACTTTTAGTTTATGGGATGTTGGCTTCCCTGTTGGCAGCCGGATTCTGGCTTCTTATAGCCTCATCATTAGGTTGGCCAGTATCTACAACTCATTCAATAGTAGGTGCAATAGTAGGGTTTGGAGCTGTTGGGGTTGGGGTTGATGCAGTTGCATGGGATAAGGTAGGCAATATTGCCATGAGCTGGATTGTTTCGCCAATAGTTGCAGGCACTATAGCATTTCTTTTGTTTAGAAGCTTGCAAAATCTAATTATTGATACTTCGAATCCATTTGATAATGCCAAAAAATACGTGCCTTACTATATGTTTTTAGTTGGCTTTGTTATTTCTTTAGTCACTATATTCAAAGGGCTTAAACATATTGGCTTAAGTTTTGATACTGACACAAGTTACTATCTAGCTATAGGTTTTGGCGTAGTGGTTGCAGCCGTAGGCACAGTAATTATTAGAAGGATTCATGTTGACCCAGACGAAAACGAAGACTTCTACTTTACCTCAATGGAGAGAGTCTTTAGTGTGCTTATGGTAATAACTGCTGCAGCGATGGCTTTCGCGCACGGTTCAAATGATGTTGCAAATGCAATTGGACCACTTGCAGCTATCTATGCGGTTATAGATAGTGGCGGAATCATTGGTTCAAAAAGTGCGTTACCTATATGGATCCTTCTGATTGGCGGTGCAGGCATTGTATTTGGTTTAGTTACATATGGACATAAGGTTATAGCTACTGTTGGAACAGGTATAACCCAATTGACTCCTTCTCGCGGTTTTGCAGCAACTTTAGCTGCAGCGTCTACTGTTGTAATTTCATCAGGAACTGGACTTCCGGTTTCTACTACTCAGGTATTGGTTGGAGCAGTTTTAGGTGTTGGTTTGGCTCGAGGTATGGCGGCACTTGATACCAGAGTTATAAATAAGATCTTTTTATCTTGGATAGTTACATTGCCCGCAGGAGCGCTAATGTCTATTTTATTTTTCTTTGCTCTTAAGGGGGCCTTTAGTCCTTTATAATTCAGCGAAAGAATATAAAGATTTATCTTGCAAGGAATAAGTATGACATTAGAAGAAATACAAGCAAAACTTAAGTCAGGCATTGAAAACTCAGAGGTTACTATGGAGGGCGATGGCTGCAACTGTTCTGCGCTCATTGTTTCCCCTAAATTTAATGGCATGTCATTACTAGAAAGACAAAAAGCTGTGTTAGCTATTGTTAGTGAAGATATAAAAAGTGGAGAGCTTCATGCTCTAAGCATCAAAGCTCGAACACCAGAAGAGATCTCACAATAAACATATAAAGACATTTTCTAGTTTGTTGTTAGCCAAAAAATAAAGACAATCTAGGCTAGGCTAGGCTAGGCTTTGATTTGTTTACTTAGTCTTCTAAGTAAAGACTCAGTTTCATTCCAATCAATACAACCATCTGTAACCGAGACCCCATACTTCATATCTTCAGATATGGGTTGGCTACCAGCAAAAAGATTGCTTTCTAGCATAATGCCGACGATAGATTTATTGCCATTGGCAATTTGTTTTACTATGTCTTCGGCTACCTTTCCTTGTTTTTTGTAATCTTTGCTTGAATTGCCGTGAGAACAGTCAACCACTATACGCTCTTGAATGTTGTGCTTTCTAAGCAATGACTCGCAATTAGAAATACTTTCATTAAGGTAATTTGGTTGCTTTCCACCTCTTAGAATAATGTGTGCTTTTTTGTTTCCCTTGGCTTTGAATGTTGATATTTGTCCGGTACCATTTATACCAAGAAAGCTTTGCGGAGAGGAGCAGGCTTGAATAGCGTTAACTGCAACCTCTAGATTGCCATCAGTCCCATTTTTAAAACCAACAGCCATAGATAGTCCACTAGACATTTCTCTATGTGTTTGAGATTCAGTCGTTCTAGCACCTATAGCGCACCAAGCTACAAGGTCTGCTAGGTATTGAGGAGTGATTGGATTTAAAGCTTCTGTAGCAGCCGGCATTCCAAGTTCAGCTAGCCAAGACAAAAAAGATCTAGCAACAAAAAGACCTTTATCAACATTTAATGAGTTATCCATATCAGGGTCACTTATCAAGCCCTTCCATCCAATAGTTGTTCTGGGTTTTTCAAAATAAACCCTCATAACTATACATAAAGAATCTTTTAACTCTTCTTGCAGGTCTTTCAATTTATAGGCGTATTCTTTTGCAGATTTAATGTCATGAATAGAGCATGGACCAACAATGACCATTAATCTATTATCTTTTTTGTCTAGGATGTTGTTTACATTTGTTCGAGCTAACAAAACATTATCTATACCTACTGTAGATACCGGAACTTTTTTGTCGAGCGTGTCAGGAGAGGTTATAACATTTTCGCTTTCTATATTAACATTATGGATTGAATTATTCATCAATAAAAGTGGAATAAATAAACCCATTTAAACACAAAAATATGCAGTTATTATTATATATGTGCGTCTTGGTTTAATAGAAATATCTTGCATCAAACAGATTAACAAATAACACTTGACATAACAAATTAGTCACTATATATTTGATTTTTATCAAGTATTCACTATTCTAATAATGGCTATTTTCAGGATACATAGGTATGTATATTCGATTTTTTATATTATTGACTCATAAAGTATAAATTCAGTGCAAAAATACTCAGGCTCTACAAAAGGAGGTACTCATTATAGTTATTTGAGTCAATCTGGATTAGAGAACAATTTATTAATTTTCATTCACGGGGTAGGAATGAAGTTAGATGTCTGGGACCAGCAAACAATGTATTTTTCAAAAAGCTATAAAGCTATCTCGTACGACCTTTTGGGTCATGGGCATAGCTCTATGATTGAAAAAAATATAGATCTGGATGATTATGTAGAGCAACTTTATGAGCTTATATTGCATCTTAACATTAATAATTTTTCTCTAGTTGGACACTCTATGGGCTCTTTAATTGGAGTAGCTTTTGCTTTGAAATATCCAAAAATGGTAAATTCAATAGTAGCACTTAACATGGTGTTTAATCGCAAGCAAGAAGATCAAAATATAGTTTTAAATAGAGCCGAACAAGTATTAAGAAGCAACAAGATTGTGAATATAGAAACAACATTGAATCGATGGTTTAGAGGTAAAACTGGCAACACAGAGATTAAAAAAATTGAAAAAATTAGAAAATGGCTAACAAAATTGTCTCCTTTGGCTTATGGGAGAGCATACAAAATTTTTGCTCTATCTGACAAAATGTTCACAAATAGTTTGTCCAAACTTGATATGCCGGTTATGTACTTGACTGGAGATGATGACCCTAATTCAACAACACAAATGTCGATTGACATGGCCTCTATTACCCCAAAAGGTATTTCTGCATCTATTAAAGATGAGGCCCACATGATGGCATATATTTCAGCTGACAAGGTAAATCCATTGATAAATAATTTTTTAATAAAATTTACAAATTAGGTAATGGGAAACAACAAAGACTCGAGAGATTTTAGACATGCATTAGGCGCTTTTCCTACAGGAGTTTCTGTAGTAACGGCAATAGACAAGAACGGTGATCCGATAGGCTTTACTGCTAACTCTTTCACTTCTGCTTCTTTAGATCCGCGTATTATTCTAATCTGCATTGATAAAGCATCAATTAATTTAGATGTATTCAAGGATGGTGAGGCTTTTGCAGTCAACATCCTTTCTGAAAACCAGCAACAAATTTCTACAACTTTTGCTACCCCTGTTAAAGACAGATTTTCTCAGATTGATTGGAAATTAAGCCTACATGGCAGCCCTTTAATTAATAATTCAGTTGCTTGGTTTGATTGTAAAACAAATAAATGCATAGATGCTGGAGACCACTACATTTTGCTTGGCAATGTTAAAGATTTTTATTCTACTGCCTCAACTCCTTTAGTTTATTTAAGAGGTAATTATGTTAACTTAGCTTTAGAACAGCGAATGCTAAGATCTATGGAAAGTGGTGATAAGCAAATACAGGTTGGGCTTATAATTGAATGCCAGAAGAGAATATTTTTTCTTGAACATGAAACCGAAGACAGGTTGTTATTGCCAACATCAGGTAGACTTGGTTCTTATGATGAAGATGGTAGTCTATTAAATGATTTGCAATTAATCGGAGTAAATGTTTCTGAGTATTACTTATTTTCTGTCTTTGAAAGACAAAATGACAAGTCTACACTTATATTTTATAGGTCAAGGATAGAAGACATTTCTTTGGTAAAGAAAGGGAAGTTTTTTTACTTTAATGAGATTCCGCTAAATAAACTCAAGGATGAGGCGGTTAGATCCATGTTGCAACGTTATATAGGTGAAAGGAAATTAAATGCATTTGGTATTTATGTAGGCAAAGATGACAAGGGCAAGGTTGAGTCTGACAATAAGTTATCAAATATAGATAAGAAGGAGCATTGATGGATTTTTCTTTTTTTATTCATATGGAAAGAGTTGATAATAAAAGCTCAGTAAAGGAGCTATATGAAGAATATATCGAGCTTTGCCTTATAGCTGACAATGGTGGATTTAAAACAATTTGGAATGGCGAACACCATGGCATGAATTTTACAATCTCACCTAATCCTTTTTTGGGCTTGATTGATTTATCACACAGAACAAAGAATGTTAATTTGGGAACCGCAACCATAGTGGCCCCTTTTTGGCATCCCATTAAGCTGGCTGAAGAGTCAGCTATGGCAGATATAATTACAAAAGGGAAGTTACAAATAGGAATAGCTCGAGGCGCTTATTCATATGAATATGAGCGTTTAGGCGGCAGTGAATTGGACGCCTTTAGTGCTGGCGAAGCTTTAAGAGAGATAGTGCCAGCAATACAGAATCTTTGGAAAGGAAATTATGAGCACAATGGCAAGCACTGGTCTTTCCCCAAAACTACTAGCTCTCCTAAACCTTACCAAGAGCCACACCCTCCGATTTGGATAGCTGCTAGAGACCCAAATTCTCATGATTTTGCTTTAAAGAATAATTGCAATGTTCAAGTTACACCTCTATGGTTAGGCGATGCAGAAGTTTTATCATTGATGGACAAATTTAATAGCGCCTGCCAATCAAATTCTCACATTCCTAGGCCAAAAATAATGCTGCTTCGCCATACCTATGTTGCAGAAACCGAAAAAGAAATATTGCAAGGGTCCCAAGATATATCAAAATTTTATTGTTATTTCGGTGCCTGGTTCAAAAATGAACTTCCAGTTGTTGACGGATTAATCCAAGAGCTGAGCGAGGATGAAATGGCAAAGATAGAGATGTATTCTCCTTATAATATGAGAAAAAATCAAGTTATCGGCACCCCAGAAGAGGTAATAAATAGAGTTAAATATTGCCAAGAACTGGGCTACGATGAATATAGTTACTGGGTTGATAGTTGTATGAGTTTTGAACAAAAGAAAAAGTCACTTGAGCTTTTTATAGAAAAGGTTATGCCTGCTTTTGAGTAAACAAAAAAAAATGTTATGGAAAAATATAAGCATTACATAAACGGTAAATTTATAGAAGGTTCAGAATATTTTGATTCAATAGATCCGTCTAATGGGAAGCCTTGGGCTCTTTTTCCAGCCGCCAACGAAGAGGATTCTAATTTTGCAGTTGAGTCTGCATACAACGCACTATTTAAAGGCCCATGGTCGAAATTAACTGCCACACAAAGAGGCAAACTATTACATAAGCTTGGAGACCTTATTTCTGAGAATGCTAATCATTTAGGTGATATTGAAACCAAAGATAGCGGTAAATTGAGAGCTGAAACAAGATCACAATCTGGCTATGTCGCTGACTACTATTACTACTATGCAGGGCTCGCAGACAAAATACAAGGTGACGTATTGCCTATTGATAAACCAGATATGAGGGTATTTACTACAAGAGAACCTATAGGTGTTGTAGTCGCAATTGTTCCTTGGAATGCCCAAATGTTTTTGTCTGCAACTAAAATTGCACCAGCACTGGCTGCAGGCAATACAGTTGTAGTTAAAGCTTCAGAACAGGCCCCAGCTGCTCTATTTAAATTGGCTGAATTGATTGATCAGGCAGGCTTTCCTCCTGGAGTAGTAAACATTATTACAGGTTATGGAGAGCCTTGTGGAAGGGTACTAACTTCTCACCCAAAGGTAGCAAGTGTCGCCTTCACTGGCGGCTGTGATGTTGCGAAAATGATAGTAAAAAATACAGCTGAAAATTTTGCCCATGTGAGTTTAGAGTTGGGCGGTAAATCGCCAATGATAATTTTTGATGATTGCGAAATTGATTCAGCAGTTAATGGCATAGTTGCCGGTAATTTTGGTGCTTCTGGACAGAGCTGCGTCGCAGGTTCCAGGGTTTTTGTTCATCGCAATATTTATAAACAAATTGTTGAAAAGTTGGAAAAAGAGTCAAAAAATATTGTTATAGGAGATCCCCTAGACAAAAGAACTCATGTCGGTCCTTTAGCCACCTTGGCTCAAGTTGAAAGAGCAAAAGATGTATTAAAAGAGTCTATCAGCCAAGGCGCTGAACTCGTTTTTGGCGGTAATATACCCAAGCATATGAAGAGTGGTTGGTATTTTGAGCCAACATTGTTGCTGTGTCATGACCAATCAATTAAGTCCGTTCAAACTGAACTTTTTGCACCAGTGATAAGTTTAATTATTTTTGATTCAGAAGATGAGGTGATTGATATGGCTAATGACTCTGAATTTGGTTTAGGGGCAGGTGTTTTTACCCAAAATCTTGCAAGAGCTCATAGGGTTAGTCAACAGATACGTTCAGGTATAGTATGGATAAATACCTACCGAGCTATATCACCTATTTCGCCTTTTGGGGGGTTTAAGAATAGTGGAGGTTCACGTGAAGCTGGATTAGACGTAATCTATGAATATACAAGAACAAAAACAACGTGGATAAACACATCGTCTGAGCCTATGGCAAACCCTTTCGTAATCAGATAGAAAAAAATTTGTACAATAAATTGATAAAAACAAGGAGCAATTATGGATAAGAAGTTATTCGAACTTGGAATTTCAAAACGTAAGTCCACACTTGGCGCAGATTATGTAGAAAAAAATTTAGCCTCTGCAGATGACTTTAATCTTGAATTTCAGCAACAAATGACGGAATGGTGTTGGGGTTTTGGGTGGGGCGACGAAACCATAGATGATAAGACTAGATCAATGATGAATCTAACAATGATAGCAGCTCTAGGAAAGATGCATGAGTGGGAGCTCCATTGCAAGGGCGCTCTCAATAATGGAGTAAGCAAGGAAGAGATTAAAGCAATTATTCATGCCATCGCAATATATTGTGGAGTTCCGCAGGGGGTTGAGTGTTTTAGGATTGCTCGATCCGTACTCGAGAAAGAGGGAAAATTATAAGCTACTATTTAGTTTGATTTTATTGGGATTTCTTATTTTATATGTTCATTCTTAGCACTAATACTTGAGTTAACTTTAGAAAGAATTTCCTTTATACCATTCTTCTTTTTGTAGACCTCTTCTTCATTAAGACCTTCAAGGCTGTGGGGAAAAACTAACCAGTCATCAGTTTCATGCAGATAGAATTCAGGTACCCTATCAGTATCATTATTGTTTGGTTTAAACCACGGCATAGCAACCTTTATTTCATTTGGCATGTTTAGTCTTGATTTAGATTTAAAGGACTGAATTATGGCTTCAATAGTTCTTCCAGAGTCAAACACATCATCTACAATGAGGAGCTTGTCTTCTGAGTTTATGTTTTTAATTAGATAGTCCAGCCCATGAATTCTTACTTCATCAAGCCTAGTTCCGATACCGGTGTAAGAAGATGTTCTTATAGCAATATGGTCTGTTTCGTTGCCTAAATATGCAAGAATCTCTTGAACAGCTATACCTATAGGAGTGCCACCTCTCCAGATTGCGACAATGAAGTCAGGCTTAAAGCCACTGTTGTGTATTTGGACCCCAAGTCTAAAAGAATCGAGTAACAACTCTTCGGCTGAAATATATGTTTTATTCATAATATCATTATGCCACATTAGGGCATTTTGTTTTTAAAGTAAAAATACATTTATAAGTCAAAATTAATATTGTAGACAATTATTGTTGACAAAAATTGTCTACAAGCATAGAATGATTGTACTTATATATAATTTAAACAAGGTATGAGAGATGATTTCCACTGACAGCAAGAGCTCTGATTTAGTTGTACAGCACGTAATAAGAGCGATCCTCTCCAACAAACTTAATCCAGGTGTTAAGTTGTCAGAAATTTCATTACAGGAGGAGTTTGGATTTAGTAGAAATGTAGTTCGAGAAGGCTTTGTAAAGCTAGTTGATGCCGGCGTACTGATACATAAAAAAAATCAAAGTGTAAGGGTTGCCATTCCTAGCGAAGAACAGACCAAACAAATATTCCAAGCTAGAAGGGTTATAGAAAATGGAATTGTGCAAATACTACTAGATAAATACATAGATGACGAACTAGATGTTCTAGCAATTGAAGGTCTTATAGAAAAAGAGAAGCAACTACACATTACCGGCCACAATGCAGAGCTTACACAAGCCTCATGTAATTTTCATCTCAGGCTTGCAGAGCTTTGCCATAATCAATACCTAGTAGAAAGTTTGAGACCCCTTATACTGTTAAGTGCTTTAGCCGCTTCGGTTTTTGCAGACAAGAATTCAGGGTTTTGCTCATTCCAAGAACATCAAGATCTATTTAACGCAATCAAAAGCAAAGACAAATCAAAAACTATTGCTGCAATTAATAGACATTTAAATAATTGTGTTGAGTCTTTAAATTTTGATTTAAAGCCTAAGGAGAGAACAAGTTATAGTCACATATTTAACTAACAAATCGATATGAAAGATACAGAAACAAACAATAATTCATACCCAAGAGACATGATAGGATATGGGCAGCACGCCAAAAACCCTAGATGGCCAGATAATGCAAAAATAGCCGTCCAGTTTGTGCTTAATTATGAAGAGGGCGGAGAAAACAACGTACTCCATAATGACGAAGCTTCCGAGTCTTTTTTGTCTGAAATAGTTGCTGCAAAAGCATATAAAGGGGTTCGACACATGAGTATGGAGTCTATTTATGAGTATGGCTCTAGGTCAGGAGTTTGGCGAATATTAAGACTATTTAATGAGTTCAATATTCCAATCACAATCTTTGCAGTTGCAATGGCAATAGCTAGGAACCCTGATTTAGCTAAATATTTAGTTAAAGAAAATTACGATATTTGTGCGCACGGATACAGGTGGATTGATTATCAATTCATTGACGAAGACACAGAACGCAAACACATGAAAAAATGTATCGAAATAATAACAGAAGTATTGGGTAAGAGGCCTATAGGTTGGTATACAGGTAGAAATAGTCCAAACACAAGAAAATTGGTACTAGAGGATGGAGGATTTCTTTATGATAGTGATACCTATGACGATGACCTGCCTTATTGGATTGATGGAATAAGCCCAAACAGCAAGCACCTAATTATTCCTTACACCCTAGATGTGAATGATATGCGCTTTGCTTCTCCACAAGGCTTCAATTCAGGGGAGCAGTTCTATAATTACTTAAAAGATAGCTTTGATACCCTATATCTGGAGGGCGAAACAAGCCCAAAAATGATGTCCATCGGCATGCATGCGAGGATTCTAGGGAGGCCTGGAAGGATTATGGCTATGAGAAAATTTTTACAATATGTTAGTCAATTTGACAGAGTTTGGTTTTGCACTCGTGGACAGATTGCAGAGCATTGGCACAACAACATAAAATAAAAAAAATGAATATTAATCTACCATATAACCAAGCACAAGAATCTAAGAAAGTTTTTATGCAAAACTTTGCAAACCTATATGAACACTCGCCATGGGTTGCAGAGGAGGCATTAAAAAAAGTAAAGACAAACATTGAATATAATGATTTAGAGAAGTTTCATGCTCTTCTGTCTGAAATACTTGTAAATGCAGATGCTGATTTACAACAAAGTTTAATACTAGCGCACCCCATGCTTACAGGTAAGAAAAAGCCTGCTAAAGAATTGACTAAATTCTCTACTAGTGAACAGAAATCAGCCGGATTAGATAATTGTACTGATAAAGAGATAGAGATGTTCAGAAGGCTAAATGAAGAATACTTAAATAGATATAAATTCCCCTTCATTATGGCAATAAAAGAAAAAAGTAAGATTGAAATTGTTAATGGCTTTGAAAAAAGAAATGGCAATTCTATTGAACAGGAAAAAAGAAATGCAATAGATGAGATAAATAAAATTGCATGGCTTAGAATTAAGGATATTTATGGAATTTGAAAATCAAATAAACGTAGCTAGTAGTGATCTTGGAACTAAAGTAATATTTAGTAGCGATGAATTCTTTGCAGATGCCGAAAGGATGCTCAAACCAAGCGAGCCGGTATTTATTGAGGGTAAGTTCGATGATCACGGTAAATGGATGGATGGCTGGGAAACTAGAAGAAGAAGAGATGGCAAGAATGATTATTGCTTTATTCAGCTTGGTCAGAGATCAGTGATTAACGGTTTTAATATTAACACTAGACACTTTACTGGCAATTACCCTCCCGGCATCTCAATTCTAGGTTGCTGCATAAATGAAGATATGAGTGAAAAAAATATAGCTGACTCTGTAGACAATAATTTATGGTTTGACTTGCTAGAAATGAGCAACCTTGAAGGTGATTCAAATAATATTTTTACATCTATTTCTCAAAAAGAAGTAACCCATCTAAAGGTTAGCATCTATCCAGATGGAGGGATAGCAAGGTTAAGGGTTTATGGCAGTATTTGTTTTGATGAAGAATTATATGACACTAATAATATAAACGTAATAGCAGCAAACTCTGGTGCTAGAGCTGTGTACGCTAACGATGAGCATTTCGGTAATTTGCAAAACATATTAGCCGAGCACGAACCATTGAATATGGGCGATGGTTGGGAAACTAGAAGAAGACGAAAGCCAGGAAATGACTGGGGAATTATTGAGCTACCTAGGCCAGCAATAATAAGTGGAGTAGTTTTGGATACTAAATTCTTTAAGGGTAATTACCCCGACCGTTTTTCAATAACTGCAGATTGCATAAGTGGAGTTGAAGACTCCGAACTAATTAATAAAAGCAAGGGTTGGTCAGAGTTAACCAAACAACAAAAGCTTGAAATGAACAAAGAACATATTTTTGGCGAAGACTGTATTGAGCACCAAAACCCAGTTTCGCATATCAGGGTTGATATATATCCAGATGGCGGAATAGCTAGATTAAAACTTATAGGTAAATTTGTCCGACTATGAATAGCATTATATTAAAACCACAACCATTGACTAAGCAAAGCTTTAATCAGTTTGGCGATGTAGTTGAGATACAAAACCATGAATACAAAGTTATAAATAACGGGTATGCGCATAAATACTCTAACCTTGCATCTATAGACACATCTGAGGCAGAAGGCAATACTGCGGTACATATTTTTGTAGCAAAAAAGAGGGCCCTACCATTACATATAGATATGTTGGAAAGGCATCCGCTATTCAGTCAATGCTTTATCCCTCGTGGCAAAAAAGAATTCCTAATTGTCGTTGCCCCACCAGCAGATAAGCCCAATATAGAAAGAATGGTAGCATTTATCTCAAATGGAGACCAAGGCGTTAATTTTTCTAGGGGTGTTTGGCATTTTCCACTTATTAGTCTTGAGAATGAATCACAATTTATCATTATTGATAGGCAGTACGAACCTGAAATTGACAACATTGAACAGTGCGATATATATGATTTAAAAAGATTCAATATATTATTGGAGATGACCTAATGTTAAAGATATATTTATTAGAATGGCTTAGCCTTGCCCTAAAGTTTTTCCATGTTATTGTAGGTATAGCATGGATTGGGGCGTCATTTTATTTTAACTGGTTAGAGAATAAGCTTAATAGGGCTGGCAACAGGGATGGCATAGCGGGACATCTGTGGGCTGTTCATGGTGGTGGCTTTTATTATCTAGAGAAGTATGAAAAATACCCACAAAAATTGCCTGAACCACTGCACTGGTTTAAGTGGGAAGCTTATTTGACTTGGGTATCTGGGTTCTTACTACTTTTAGTTATTTATTACTTTAATGCAAACTCTCACCTGCTAATTAATGGGAGTGATATTAGTCCTTTAATAGCAATTTTATTAAGCATTTTTGGGTTGATATTTATTTGGATTGTTTATGACCTTTTATGTAAATCTCCATTGGTCAATAAGCCCTATATTTTTATTCTATTGATGCTCTCATCCGTAGCAATCAGTGCTTACTTGTATAGCTGTATATTTAGTCCAAGAGCTGTATATATGCAAGTTGGAGCTATGCTAGGAACAATCATGGCTGCGAATGTATTTTTTGTCATCATTCCAGTACAAAAAGTATTGGTAAAGTCTTGCGAAGATAAAGCTGATGTAAGCTCTGAACTAGGTAAAAAAGGCTATATCAGATCTCGACACAATAACTACATTACATTACCAGTATTGTTTACCATGATTAGTGGGCACTACCCTGTAATATACAGCTCGAACCATAGCTGGTTGGTACTGCTTGCAGTTTTTGTTATAGTTGTAATGATTAGGCACTACTTTAATTTAAAGGGAATAGGCAAAGCAAAGAATAGCCTTATTGGAATTATTATTGTGGCACTAATTTTGCTAATATTTTATTTATCACCAGTTTCAAAAAATGAAAATATGATAAATAAAATTAGCAATAAAGAGGCTCAGAAAGTAATAAACCAACGTTGCACAAGTTGCCATTCATCGTCTCCTATTGATGACATATTTAAGGTCGCCCCCGGAGGACTTGTTCTCGATACTGAGGAGCTCACATTTATTAATAAAGATAGAATATATCAACACACTGTGGCCACAAAAAATATGCCACTGAATAACAAAACCAATATGACTGAAGATGAGAGAAAAATAATATCTGATTGGTATAACAGTATAGAAAAATGAACAAAATTAAGGTGTTTAGATCTTCTATCTTCCACTGCATTGAAAATTCAGGGTCAGTTATTGCGTCATATTTTGAAGACGGCCTCATGCTAGTTTATGATGGCAGAATAGTTGAGGTAGGAGAGTACTCAGAGTTAATTGGAAAGATTGATACTGATACAAACATTACAAGCTTTAAAGATAGCCTATTAATGCCAGGATTTATTGACTCACATCTTCATTACCCTCAATATAAAGTTATAGCATCATACGGACAGAATCTATTAGAATGGCTTGACAAGTTCACTTTTCCAGAAGAGCAAAAGTTTGACAATAAGGATTATGCGTCAGAGATAGGAAATTTATTTTTTGATGAGCTAATACGTAACGGCACCACCACAGCGATGGCTTTCTGTACGACCCACAACACCTCAGTTGACACATTTTTTACTATTGCTAAGGAGAGAAATCTACGTATGGCAGGAGGCAAGGTTTTGATGGACAGGAATGCTCCAGTTAAAATACTCGATGACGACAATGCCTACGTTGACACTAAATCATTGATAGAGAGTTGGCATAACAACGGCAGGTTGAGTTACGCTATAACCCCAAGATTTGCCCCCACATCTACTAAAGAGCAGTTAAGGAAGCTAGGAGACTTGTTAGCTCAATACCCTAATAGCAATGACTGCAAAGGGGTTATGATGCAGACACATCTTAACGAAAACTACGAGGAAATACAATGGGTAAAAGAGCTATACCCAGAGCACAATAACTATTTTGATGTATATGACAAATACAAATTAACAGGAACAAACTCTGTCTTCGCTCATTGTATACACAATTCAACTGACGAATATGAGCGTATTGCCGATTCAGGGTCTAAAGTGAGCATATGCCCCAACTCCAACCTATTTTTGGGGAGCGGACTATTCCAATTTGACCAACTGGAGGTGTATGATATTGACGCATCACTCTCCTCAGATATTGGCGGCGGCGATAGTTTTTCAATGTTTAACGTTATGAATCAGGCATATAAGGTGGCAAAACTCGGTGGCTACACATTGAGCCCTATAAGGGCATTTTATTTAACAACATTGGCAGGCGCAAAGGTCTTGAATATGGATGACTGCATAGGTAACTTTGAACAAAACAAAGAGGCTGATTTTATTGTATTAGATTTAAAAGCGACAAGCCTTATAGAGCAAAGATTGTCTGCAGTAAAAGATATCGAACAGTTATTGTTCTGCTTAATGACACTTGGAGATGACAGATTAGTGAGTGAGGTTTATTCATTAGGCGAGTGTATATATACAAAAATGGAGGCATAGACAAACATGGGAAAACTAACAACACACGTACTAGACACTACCTCAGGGACACCCGCAAGTGGTGTCGAAGTCAGTCTACACATATTGCATGGTGATAAAGCGACACTAGTTAAAACTTTAACAACAAATTCAGATGGCAGATGTGACTCACCATTACTCGAAGGATCTGAGTTTATATCTGGCGGCTACGAGATTGAATTTGATGTTGAAAGTTACTTTAGAAAAAATGGCACAGATTGCAGCTTTTTAAAAGATGTAGTGATCAGATTTTATGTGAAAGATAGTGAACAAAATTATCACGTGCCATTGCTAATTTCACCATTTAGTTATTCGACTTATAGAGGTAGTTAGTGCACTTTTTATTTAATCAGTCAATTAAACCAGTCGACCTAGCTGGAGTTAACCCAAACATGACTGTCCTACAATGGCTAAGACAGAATAACCACAATGGCTCCAAGGAAGGATGTGCAGCTGGAGATTGTGGTGCCTGTACTGCAGTAGTAGGAGAACTAATAAGTACTGGAAGTAAGGTATTTATCGAATATAAGAGCATCAATACCTGCATTGCTCTTGTGCTGAATCTTGTCGGCAAACATCTCATAACAGTTGAAGGGCTTGCTGAGGGCGACAAATTACACCCAGTTCAGCAAGCCATGGTTCAAGCAAATGGTTCACAGTGCGGTTTCTGTACACCAGGATTTGTGATGTCACTTTTTGCTCTATATCATAATGAGTCAAGCATTGATTTAGACAAAATAAATGAATCGTTATCAGGAAATCTGTGCCGATGCACAGGCTATAAGCCAATAATAAATGCCGCTTTTTTGATTTTTGCAAAAAAATCTCAATGCCATGAGGATTTCTATATTAAAAACAATGCAAAATTAATAAGTTCTTTACAAGAGATTAACGAAATCGAAAATAAGCCTTATTGTTATACAGATAAAAACAAAAAAATTTATTACAACTCACCAATAGGCATTGACCAGTTAGCTTCGATTTTTCAAAAACATCCTGATGCAAAGTTAATTGCAGGCGGTTCTGATTTAGGTCTAGATATTACTCAACAACTAAAGGAGTTTGAGAACATTATAAATATTCAAAATGTTGCCGAGATGAAAACAATTGAAAACAATAATGAATATATACAGATAGGGGCTGCAGTAAGTTACCATTCGGCGTGGTCAGTTTTGGTTGAATCATTCCCAGAGTTAAGATCGCTATTGTTAAGGTTTGCATCAAAGCCTATAAGGAATTGGGCAACCATAGGAGGCAATATAGCTAATGCATCTCCTATAGGAGATATGCCTCCAGTGCTGATTGCCCTAAACTCTCTAGTTAAGCTCAGGAAGGGTAGCAATGTACGTAAAGTTAATCTGCAAGACTTTTTTGTGGGTTACAGAGAAACAGCTCTAAAAGAAGGAGAGTTTATTGAAAGCATTTTAGTTCCCAAACTCTCAAGCAACGAACGCTTATGGGTTCACAAAATATCCAAACGATATGAAGACGACATTTCTGCAGTATGCATGGCAATAAAAATCACTACAGATGATGGGGTATTGATAGAATCTAGAATAGCTTTCGGTGGCATGTCAGATATACCAAAAAGAGCAAAACAGTTAGAAAAAACAATAGTAAGCAATTGGACACACAAAGATCTAGTTCATAAAGCATATCTCGCACTCAAGGAGGACTTTTCCCCTATAGATGATGTGCGTGCAACTTCTGAGTATAGGTTACAGGTCTCAGCAAGGCTTATAGAGAAAACTGCGTTAAATTTTTCGTCAATTATGGTGCCAAATATGGCAGAGATTAGACATTATTAGAGATTACAACCCACAAAAAATGGCCAATACCAATAACAAATCAACAGACATAAGTAGCTCTATTATTGGTAGTAGTGCGCTTCATGAAAGTGCTTCGATGCATGTTCAGGGCAATGCGCCATATATAGACGATATTCCAGAGCCTAGCGGCACACTACATGTAGCATTCTGTTTGAGTAATAAGGCATACGGAAAAATAAAGTCAATCGATATAGATAAAGCAAAAAAAGCAAATGGGGTACACAGTGTCTTATTGGCAGAAGACATTGAGCACTTGAATATTGGCGCTATAAGGCTAGATGAGCCACTACTTGCAGATAAAGAAGTTCTTTTTTATGGTCAAGCTGTAGCAGCGATTCTAGCTGATAGCCATGAAATTGCTAGGAAGGCCGCCTCTATGGTTTCAGTTGAAATTGAAGAGCTAGAACCAATAATTACAATAGATCAGGCTATGTCTAAAAAAAGCTTCCTCGAGGAGCCAATTAAAATGTCTACAGGCAATGCAAAGGGGGCAATAATAAAAGCCACCAATAGTATTGGTGGAGAATTTTATGTAGGCGGTCAAGAGCACTACTATTTAGAGTCACAGTCAGCCTTAGCCATACCCACAGAGAATGGAGAATTGTTGGTACATTCATCTACCCAGAACCCCTCAGAAGTACAACACCTATTGGCACATGTTTTGAATATTCCACAACACTGCATTGAGGTTGCAACTAGAAGGATGGGTGGAGCTTTTGGCGGTAAAGAGTCAGATTCATCACAGATTGCCTGTATATGCGCTTTATTTGCGCAACAAACAAAGCTTCCAGTTAAATCTAAATTGCCTCGTCGTGACGACATACTTATGACTGGTAAGAGGCACGACTTTAAAATAGAATATCAGGTTGGCTTTGATAATAAAGGCCTCATTAACGGAATAATAATCGATTTTGCTGCAAGGTGCGGATACTCCTTTGATCTGTCATTGGCTATAGTTTATCGCGCACTGTTTCATGCCGACAATGCGTATTACTTGCCTAACGCCAGTTTTTGTGGGTATATGTGTAAAACAAACACTTCCTCAAATACTGCCTTTAGAGGCTTTGGAGGCCCCCAAGGCATGCTAGCTATTGAAAATATTATTGAAGAGATTGCTAACCATCTTAGTGTAGATGCTTACAAGATAAGAAAGCTTAATTTTTATCAAAATAATTCCAATAATATAACACCCTATGGACAGGTCATAGAAGACAATATTATCAATGAACTAGTCTCAGAAATTGCCTCAGATACAGGATATGAAAGACGTCGTAAAGATGTAGAGGAGTTTAATAATAAAAGCAAATATATCAAAAAAGGTTTAGCCCTAACCCCCGTAAAGTTTGGCATATCTTTCACCAAGAAATTTCTAAATCAGGCAGGGGCACTTATACATATTTATAAAGATGGAAGCATATATCTTAGCCATGGTGGTACAGAAATGGGGCAAGGGCTTTTTGTTAAGGTTGCACAGGTAGTTGCCAACGAGTTTGGAGTCGAGTTAGACAGAGTGAAGGTGTCCGCTACCAGTACCGCAAAGGTACCCAATACTTCTGCAACTGCGGCCTCTTCAGGTTCTGACCTTAATGGCATGGCCGCCAAAGATGCATGCATGAGAATCAAGAAAAACTTAGTTGCCTTTGCAAGGAAAAGATACAACATAAAGGAAGATGAGATTGTTTACTCAAACTCACATGTGCTGTTGGGGGGCAAAAAAATAAGCTTCAATAAGTTTATCTCTTCGGCTTACTTTAATAGGGTTGAGCTGTTTAGTAATGGTTACTATAAAACCCCAAAAATTCATTACGACGAAATCAATGCTTACGGTAGGCCATTTTACTATTACTCTTATGGAGCCTGCCTGAGTGAAGTTGTCGTTGATTGTTTAACAGGAGAATACAAGCTAACCAAGGTTGATATTTTGCACGATGTTGGGGCATCAATAAACCCGGGCATAGATTATGGCCAAATAGTTGGCGGATTTATTCAAGGTATGGGATGGCTTTGTTCCGAAGAATTAAAGTGGGATGACTCTGGAAAGCTTTTAACTACAGGAGCATCAACATACAAAATACCTTCTATAGGGGACACTCCAGAACATTTCAATGTAAAAATTAAACCTGACACATCTAACCACGAGGACACTATCCATAAATCTAAGGCCGTAGGAGAGCCACCACTTATGTTGGCTATATCTGTTTGGATAGCAATAAAAAATGCCATCTCATATGCAGAACAAGGTAGAGCAAGTGAGCTCAATGCGCCAGCAAGCTTTGAGGAAGTATTCTTCTGCCTAAACAATTTGAATAATTGACAAATGAGCTGGTTACAATTTATTAATAAACAAAAAAGCAATAACGATGATTATGTCATCATAACTGTAGCGGAAACTAAAGGCTCAACTCCCTGCAATATAGGACAAAAGATTATCTACTCTGGAGACGACAATTTTTATGGCAGTATTGGGGGAGGCAATTTTGAATTTAAGGCCTTAATGAATGCCAAAAAAATGCTAAATCTTGCATCCAATCACACTGAAATTGTAAGGTACCCACTTGGAGCAAGTTTGGGTCAATGTTGTGGAGGATACGTAAAAGTTATGTTTGAGAGTTTTTTATGTCGTGGCAAAAGCAATGAAGAAGAGTCGTGGATTAATTATGTCAATGAGATGGCTGAAAAGAGTGCTGACTTTGTTGTAGTGACAGTTATTGACAAAAGTTTAGCAAGAAAAATTAACAGCTCTAAGTTTGTTTATGTTCAAAGTGATAAAGACGGAATAAACTTAAAAGGAATCAACAAAGTTGATGCGAAGGAACTGGCAATGAAACTAAATTTAACAGAAATTAATGATAATTTAACGGAACCAGCCCAATTAAAAGAAAAAGATAGTGTTTGTTATGAAAGCTTTGCTTACAGCCAGCAACAGGCGGTAGCTGTTTTTGGTGCTGGACATGTCTCTAGAGCTTTAATGCCAATACTAACTCAATTGCCTATAACAATTCACTGGATAGATGACAGAAAGAGCCAATTTGAACTTTATAATGGAGACAAAAGCAAGATAAATATAGTTTGCGAAGAAATGTCTGAGTCGGTATTAGATTTACCAAAAAATATTTATTGTATGATAATCACTTATTCTCACCAGTTAGACTTTGAAATATGTGAGCAAATTATGTCGCGTGACAGTTTTTGCTATCTCGGAGTGATAGGCTCTAAAATAAAGGGCGATAAATTTAGAGAGAGACTTAAAAATAAAGGTATCTCTGATAAATTAGTAGAAAAGTTAATGTGCCCTATGGGTGTAAAGCATAAAGTTATTAAGTCTCCTGTGTCAATTGCTATTTCAATTGCCACAGATTTGATAAATTTTTTAGAGAACAACAAGCAAATCAATCTAATATGAAGTATCAGCTGGAACTCAAAGAAGTAAGTAAATCATTTGGCCCTGTTCAGGCTAATGACGGGATTAGTTTTGCAATAAAACCTGGCAGTGTGCATGCATTGCTAGGTGAGAATGGAGCAGGAAAATCTACCTTAGTTAAGATTATTTATGGCTCATTAGAGCCTGACGAGGGCTCTATGAAGTGGTATGGAGAAGATTTCTGTCCGACAAATCCTTTTGAAGCTAGAGAAAAAGGCGTAGCCATGGTGTTTCAACATTTCTCATTATTTGAATCATTAACGGTTGCCGAGAATATAGTTCTTGGCTTAGACAATGTAGTTCTTGACGATGTTATCATTAGCAAGATTGAAAAATATTCAAAACAGTACGGCTTGAGTATAAACCCTCATCAAGTTGTTGGAGACTTGTCTGTTGGTGCAAGGCAGAGAGTAGAAATTGTTCGTTGTCTAATGCAAAACCCTAAGTTACTGATAATGGATGAGCCTACATCTGTTCTTACACCTAAAGAAGTCACAGATTTATTCTTAACTCTTCGCAAACTTGCTGACAATGGGTGCGCTATTTTGTATATTTCTCATAAACTAGAGGAGGTACGTCAAATATGTAAATATGCAACAATTCTACGTAATGGTTCATTGATAAAGAATTGTAATCCTCAGGAACACACAAAGGATGAGATAGCAGAAATGATGATTGGTAAAAAGATTATTAAATTGGCTCGAGAAAACATCAAGCACGGAAAAGAAATTTTTTCTATTAATAGTCTTAGTAGTAAAAGTAACAATATGTTCGGGGTTGACTTGAAAGATATCAATCTCTCTGTAAGGCAAGGCAGCATTACTGGAATCGCTGGAGTTGCAGGCAATGGGCAAGATGAATTAATGAGAATTTTGATTGGAGAAGATAACGCGCCTGCATCTAGTTTAGAGTTTAAAGGTCTTGACATAACAAGATTGACATCGCACCAAAGAAGGCAGCTGTCTATGTTTTTTGTTCCAGAAGAGCGCCTAGGGCATGGAGCAGTTCCTAGTATGGGCTTAGATGAAAACATGTTGCTGAGCAGACCTAACTCAAGCAAGATGACTCGTAACAATATAATCGACTGGAAACAGGTAAGAAATCTTACTAATAATGTTGTTGACACATTTAACGTTATGACTCCTTCGGTTAGTGCAGAGGCTCAGTCTTTATCTGGCGGAAACTTGCAAAAATTTATGGTTGGGAGGGAGCTCATTCAGAACCCAGAATTGTTAATTATTGCACAACCAACATGGGGCGTAGATGCGGGCTCAGCTAATAACATTCATCAGGCATTGATAGCATTGGCAGATAGTGGCTCTTCAGTGTTAATTATTTCTCAGGATCTAGATGAAATATTAAGTTTATGTGAACAGGTACATGTACTTTACAATGGCAGCTTGTCAGATTCAGTTGACATGCAAAAAAATGGTCTTGAAAAGATATCACAACTAATGCTTGGAGGTGCTATCCAATGATAAGACTGCAGACGAGAACAGATAGCTCAACATTGATGGTGTTTTTTTCACCATTACTTGCATTAATTCTGACAGCATTTTCTACCTTTGTTGTGTTTTTTCTTGCAGGAGTTGATGGTTTTGGTGCATTCTATGTTCTTTTTATTGAGCCATTAACTAGCTTATATAGTTTTTCTGAAATGTTAGTTAAGGCCGCACCATTGATAATGATTGCCCTAGGTTTGTCAATAGGATTCAGAGCAGGAGTATGGAATATTGGGGCTGAAGGTCAGTATGTAATAGGGGCAGTTGCCGGTAGCGCTGTAGGTTTATATTTTTATGAAGTTGAGGGCTTTTGGTTATTACCATTAATGTCACTAGTAGCAATAATTGCAGGAATGTCCTATGCAGGAATTGCAGCATTTCTACGTACAAAATATCAGGTGAACGAAATTTTAGTTACACTAATGCTTACATATGTCGCTATATTATTTCTAAGCGCTATGGTTCACGGTCCATTAAGAGACCCTGATGGATTTAATTTTCCTGAGAGCAGACTATTTCACGACAGTGCGACTTTACCAATAATCTGGCAGGGTACCAGAGTACATATAGGTTTAGCGGTTGCTGTTATTCTTGCTTTTGTCTCCTATTTTTGGATCAACAAGCATATAACTGGCCTACAAATAAAGATCAGTGGTAATGCACCTAGAGCAGCTAAATTTGCCGGTTTTGATGAGAACAAAACTGTCTGGCTTTCTTTACTAGTGTCTGGCGGAGTTGCAGGATTAGCTGGGGTATTCGAAGCGACAGGACCTATTGGTCAGTTAGTGCCACACTTGCCATCAGGTTACGGATTTACTGCAATAATTGTTGCATTCTTGGCAAGACTTAACCCTATAGGAATAATATTTTCAGCACTACTAATTGCGCTCACATATATTGGAGGAGAGAGCGCCCAAATAACTTATGACTTGCCAAATTCAATTACCAGTATTTTTCAAGGGATGCTGCTATTTTATTTTCTAGCTTGTGACATTCTTATTCGATATAAGTTTGTTTTTACTTTTTATCAAAGGCAGTAATTATGAATGAGCTATTTGTACAAATAATTTTAGGAATTAGCATAGCTTCAGTGCCACTTATTTTTGCAGCTACAGGTGAGCTATTAGTCGAGCGTTCTGGCGTTCTTAATCTAGGTGTAGAGGGAATGATGATTGTTGGTGCTATTACAGGTTTTGTTGTTCAATTTCATTTTGATAATGCCTTGTTGTCATTAGCTGCAGCTATCATAGCTGGTATGTCTATAGCTGCAATTTTTGCCTTTTTGACTCAAATAATGTTAACAAATCAAGTAGCAACTGGCTTAGCCTTGACTTTATTTGGTTTAGGAGTGTCGGCCTTTTGGGGCCGTGCCTACTCTAAAGTAACTGTCGACCGTGTAGACGCAATAAATGTTCCAGGTTTATCCGATTTGCCGATAGTTGGCCCGCTTGTTTTTAGTTATGACCCGCTATTTTATTTGTCTATATTAATGGTGATTCTTGTTTGGTATTTTTTAAACAGAACCAAGAAAGGGTTAATCTTGCGTGCTATAGGAGACAACCATGATGCCGCACATGCTATAGGCCATAAGGTTGTACGTTATCGCTTTATTGCTATTCTATTTGGTGGAGCAATGGCTGGCATTGGTGGCGCCTATCTGTCTTTAGTTCAAGTGCCTATTTGGGTAGAAGGGATGACAGCTGGTAGGGGCTGGATATCTTTGGCGTTGGTAGTTTTTGCTTCATGGCAACCATTCAAAGTCATTGTTGGGGCAATAATTTTTGGTGGAATTACGATACTGCAATTGCATGCTCAAGGTTTTGGAGTTAATGTCGATGCTCAATATCTATCAATGCTCCCTTATCTTATGACAATATTTGTTTTAGTAACTTTACGAATAAGAATTAAATCTAACACAAACCGTGTGATGCCTAGCTGTCTAGGCAAAATTTTTCACTCAACACAATAGCTTTATATAACTAACAAAAAACTGATATCATTTAGCTTCAAGTTAAAAGTAAAAAATTAGATAATAATATTAATATAACAAAGGAGAATTGATATGTTTAAAAAATTATTTATCAATGCTATTAGATTATTTCTAGTGGCATCTATATCATTTTTAGCTGGCGGTGCTATAGCTGCTCCAACTAAAGCTGCATTTATTTATATTGGCCCTACAGGTGATATGGGCTGGACTTATCAGCATGACGTAGGCGCGAACTATGTAAAAAAACATATGGGCGACGATGTTGAAATAACAACAGTAGAAAGTGTTGAGGAAGGCCCTGACGCTGAACGTGTTATGGCTCAGCTTGCAAACAAAGGTAATGAGATTATATTTACCACTTCATTTGGTTATATGAACCCTACATTAAAAGCAGCCAAGCGTTTCCCTAATGTTAAGTTTGAACATGCAACTGGCTATAAGCGTGCAGATAATGTTTCTACCTATTCTGCGAGATTTTATGAGGGCAGGCACGTAATCGGCAAGATTGCAGGAAGGATGACCAAGAGTAATGTAATTGGTTATATAGCCTCATTTCCAATACCTGAAGTTATTCGAGGTATTAATGCTTCATATCTAGCGGCAAAGTCTGTAAACCCAGATATACAAATGAAAATTGTTTGGGTTTTCTCTTGGTTTGATCCAGGCAAAGAAGCAGATGCAGCTAAAGCTATGATAGATCAGGGTGCTGATATTATCATGCAACATACCGACTCAACTGCAGCAATGATGATGGCTGAAGAGAACGGTATTTATGCATTTGGACAGGCTTCTGATATGGGCGCGTTTGGACCTAGAGCACAATTAACAGCGATTATTGATGATTGGGGTCCTTACTACTTACAAAGAGTTAGAGCGGTAAGGGATGGAACATGGGAATCCGCCGATACGTTTGATGGTGTAAGAGAGGGAATGGTAGGCTTTTCTCCATTATCAGACCAACTACCTGCAGATGTTAGAGCTATGGCTCTGCAAGCTATAGGTGAGTTAGCTGCCGGCACCCTGCATCCATTCACAGGGCCAGTAAACAAACAGGACGGTAGCCCGTGGCTAGCCGCTGGAGAAACACCTCCAATGTTTCCTGACTTGTTGACAATGGACTTTTATGTTGAAGGAATAGATTCTAAAATTCCACAGTAAGGACTTATCAATATTAGTATTTACTTATGCCTTAATCAAGCAATTTGGTTAAGGCATTTGTGATAGCGTGAAGAAGTAATATTTTTTAATAATAAGGGGGAGTAATAATGAGTGAAAATAGCGAACTGATATATGAACTTGATGCAACACCACCGCCTCAGGAATCATTTTTTGCAGCACTACAGCACGTTCTAGCAAG
>JASLYC010000033.1 GCA_030739975.1 Gammaproteobacteria bacterium | reverse complement strand
GCGGAGGGTTTTTGGTTTATGCAATAATAATAATTAAGGGTGGTGAAAACAAGTTGTTTTATTGGAAGACTTTTAAGTATTCTATAAATTACTTGATGCTAATTTTTATTGCTCTTTTGGTTGATCATTATTGGTTGTTTTCTTTATAAAAAGGTATTGATTTGAAGTTAGGGCAATTATTTAAAGCCGCTGCATCTGCTATGATCGGAGTAGGCAAGAAAGAAGATCTGATTAAAGACTTTGAGCGTTCAGAAAAACACAGCCCATGGCCTTATATCATTGTTGGTCTGGGAATGACACTGTTTTTTATCATCGTTGTTTTTACTGCTGTAAAGTTAGCACTGAACTAGTAAATACTTTGTGTAGTACTTAGTTTTACCCTTCTTATAATAGATAACAGACTAGTGGAAAAGTGGTCAAGTGTTGTTTATCTAGTCTGATGATTTATATACCTTGTGTACAAGCCCAACAAGACTCAAAAGAAGCATCAAGGCGACAGCGTTATGCAGCACAGCTATTAGCATCGGTATTGAGAACAATACATTTAAAACACCAAGCGCTATTTGCATAATAAGTAAGCCAGCCATTGTTAAGAGAGACACTTTTAAATGAACATAATCTTTATACAAGTAGATAAGTAGCGCTATCATAGCTGTGGTTACTAATGCACCAATACGGTGCATCATTTGTATAGCTGCTCTAGCTGAATTCTCTAAAACACCAAACTCGTAATCCACTCCTAATGGCCCTAAATATGCAGCCCTAGTAAAGTCCATAGCTGGCCACCACGAGCCCAAACATTTGGGAAACTGTTCCCCACAAGATAGAGCTGCATAATTACTGCTAGTCCATCCGCCCAATATAATTTGAGCTATCAATAAAAACAGAGCCGTAAGCAAAACAACTCTATGCCGGCTAAGCACATTTCTGTATGAACTTATTCTTCTAGCCTGGTTAAGTAAAAGCCAAACTAGCAAGACAGTTGTTATAAAGCCACCCAATAGATGTGTGGTAACAATGACAGGGTGAACCAAAAGGGTCACAGTCCACATGCCGAAAGCGCCCTGCAATATAACGAAAAACAGAGTAAAGCTAGGCAGGGACAAAGACTGGTAATTTTTTGGTTTGCCTGCAAGCACTAGAAAAAATATAACAATAATCAAAAGACCTAGGCTTGACGCCGCATAGCGATGAACCATCTCTTTCCAGCCCTTTGCTACCTCAAGAGGTCTGTCGTAGCCATCAATTTTTGTGCCGTCTTCTGCATCTGGCACTATAAGTTGACCATAGCAACCTGGCCAGTCTGGACAACCAAGGCCGGCATCACCTAGCCTAGTATAAGCCCCAAGTATTACAACTATTAGAGCTAAAATTATCGATATTTGCAGTAATTTTTTATACACAGTCTAGAGTTGTTTTATAAGTTGTTAATTGTTACAGTAAGACAACAATACTATAAAAAAGATGTACACAATCTCTGACACAAAATAACCATACTTTTTATAGTGTTAATAGATTATAATCTTACGAAATTGCGCATCATTATATATTACAAAAACCGTAATATTTTTTTGTTTTTTTTACAATGATTGTTTGAAATCAATGCAAAATATATTTTTTTATTGTAGGCGAGATTAAAAACAGGTATCATCTTTCACAGTTTTTAAACAGCACTACGTTAAATATTTAATTAATTGGAGGTTTTATGAAAAGATTAACAGCTCTTTTAAGCGCCCTAATCGCAACACTATCTACTAGAGCGTTTGCAGAGTATGGCCTTAATATGACCGAAGGCGTTACTTCAGTCAGTCGCGACATTTATGATCTACATATGGTTATATTTTGGGTCTGTGTAGCTATCGCTGTTGTGGTTTTTGGTGCTATGTTTTATTCTATATTTGCACACAGAAAGTCAATAGGTCACAAGGCAGCTAATTTTCATGAAAACACTAAAGCAGAGTTTTTGTGGACAGGGGTCCCAATTCTAATTCTTATCGCTATGGCAATCCCGGCCTCTAAAGTGCTAATCGACTTAGAGGATACATCAAAAGCCGAGATGACTGTCAAGATTACAGGGCATCAGTGGAAATGGCAATATGATTACCCAGAAGAAGGCATTAGTTTTATTTCTAACCTTGCTCAAACCTCTAAGGATGCTATTAATGACAATAACAAGCCAGAGAATTACTTATTAGAGGTAGATAAACCTCTAGTTTTGCCTGTTGATACCTCAATTCGTTTTTTAGTAACATCGAGCGATGTAATTCATGACTGGTGGGTGCCTGATCTTGGGGTAAAGCAAGATGGCAACCCTGGCTTTATTAATGACGCTTGGGCACAAATTGACGAAATAGGTGTTTACCGTGGACAGTGTGCTGAGCTTTGCGGTAAAGATCACGGATTTATGCCAATAGTGGTAGATGTTAGGTCTAAAGAAGACTACAAGACATGGGTTGCAGAGCAGCAATCAGCAAAGGCTGCTGCAGTGGCAAGTGCAACAAAGACCTGGTCAGAGGACGAACTAATGGCACAAGGAGAAAATGTATATAACACCAGCTGTGCTGCCTGTCATAAGAAGGATGGTTCTGGCATGGTTCCAGTTTTCCCTGCGATGAAGGGTTCTAAAGTAGCTAACGGAGCCGCATCTGACCATATAAATATTGTTCTTCACGGCAAGGGAGGAATGCCAGCATTTAAAATGTTAGGCGATGCTGATCTTGCGTCAGTAATGACATATGAAAGGAAAGCATTTGGCAACACTGGCAGTGTTATTCAACCTTCAGATGTTAAATCTGCACGTTAATCAAAGAAATCAAGGAGAAATATAAAATGACAACAGCAACAGCAACTTCTCACGACGATCACCACCATGGCCCTGAAAAAGGCATTATGAGGTGGGTAAAAACTACTAACCACAAAGACATTGGAACTCTTTATTTATGGTTCGCATTTGCCATGTTATTGGTGGGCGGTGCAATGGCAATGGGCATTCGTATGGAGCTTTTACAGCCAGGCATGCAAGTCATGGACCCACACTTTTTTAACCAACTAACTACAATGCATGGACTTATTATGGTTTTTGGTGCCATCATGCCAGCAATGGTTGGCTTAGGTAACTGGCTAATACCAATGATGGTAGGCGCCCCTGATATGGCCTTGCCAAGAATGAATAACTGGTCATTCTGGATTCTTCCATTCGCTGGAGGGATTTTAATGAGTACATTCTTTATGGATGGCGGGGCACCAGCATTTGGCTGGACTTTTTATGCTCCACTATCAACTACATTTGCGCCAGACAGTACAGACTTTTTTATCTTTGCAGTTCACTTGTTAGGTTTTTCGTCAATTATGGGGGCGATTAATATTATTGCTACAGTGATTAACATGCGTGCACCAGAAATGAAACTTATGGATATGCCTTTATTTGTATGGACATGGCTAATTACCTCGTTCTTGCTAATCGGAGCGATGCCAGTGCTTGCAGGTGCAGTAACAATGATGCTAACAGACCGTAATTTCGGAACAGCTTTCTTTGACGCAACAGGCGGTGGTGACCCTGTTATGTTCCAGCACATCTTTTGGTTTTTTGGACACCCAGAAGTGTACATAATGATATTGCCAGCTTTTGGAATAATTTCTCATATAATTCCAACCTTCTCGCGCAAACCTTTATTTGGCTACTCCTCTATGGTTTATGCAACAGCCTCAATAGCGTTCTTATCATACATTGTATGGGCGCACCACATGTTCCTAACTGGCATGCCAGTAGCGGGCGAACTTTACTTTATGTACGCTACAATGATGATTGCTGTACCAACAGGAGTTAAGGTGTTTAACTGGGTTTCTACAATGTGGAAGGGTTCAATGACATTTGAAACACCAATGTTGTGGGCACTCTCATTTGTAATTTTATTTACTATTGGCGGGTTCTCAGGACTAATGTTAGGAATTGCTCCTGCTGATATTCAGTATCATGACACTTATTTTGTGGTTGCACATTTTCACTATGTTCTAGTAACAGGAGCCTTATGGGCGATAATTGCAGCAACGCTTTATTGGTTACCTAAGTGGACTGGCAAAATGTATAACGAGAGCCTTGCTAAAGTACACTTTTGGTGGGCAGTTATTTCGGTAAACGTGTTATTCTTCCCACAACACTTCTTAGGACTAGCAGGTATGCCTAGGCGTATCCCTGATTATTCTTTACAGTTTGCAGACTTTAATCTAATTTCCTCATTGGGAGGTTTTGCTTTCGGTGCTTCGTTTATATTGTTAGCATATATAGTAGTAGATTGTATTCGTAATGGTAAACCAGTTGACGCCCGCCCTTGGGACGGCGCCAAAGGCCTAGAGTGGACATTATCCGCAAAGGCTGATTACCATACTTTTAACACCCCTCCATCAAGAGAGCTTATTGAGAATGAATCTCAACACTCTTAATGGATAAAAGAAAACAAGGCGCCATTATTACTGCACTGATAGTAGGGGCCATAGCAATAGGAGTATTTGCAGCGACCATCGCTTTTTATGGTCACTGATATGAAACAAAATAATAAAATAACAAAAGGGTTTTGGATAAAGTTAGTCTCAGCCCCAATATTGATGTTTGTTTTTGCTGTTTTTATTATGCCGCCGATTTATGATGTCTTTTGTGAGATAACTGGATTCAACGGCACAACTGGAAGAGTAGAGGCAGAACAACAGTATGAGGTTGAAGAGGAGCGCAAAGTTGAGGTAAGTTTTTTTGCCATGACAATGCCCGGGTTTCCAGTACAGTTTGGCCCCAAGGTGAATTCGATGCAGGTAGTACCAGGCAAGTTTTATACTACTAGCTATATCGCTAAGAATAACACCGATAAAGAGGTTATAGGTCAAGCAATCCCTAGTGTGGCTCCTACTGATGCCGCACTTTATTTTAAAAAGCTGGAATGCTTCTGCTTTAATAGACAGGTTTTCAAGCCGCATGAGGAGATTGAGATGTCACTTCGATTTGTGGTTGAACCAGAAATGGATGAGCGTATAAAAGATGTAAGCTTATCCTACAATTTTTTTAAACTTGAAAGCTAAAATGAGGAAATAATATGAGCGCACAAGAATATTACATACCAAACGGTACATACTGGCCAATTGTCGGCTCAGTTGGGGTATCAACACTATTTGTTGGTTTTGCAAACCAGATGCATGGAGCAAGCTGGGGCGGCTCTGTTATGGCAATAGGCTTTGCCATACTTGTATTTATGATGTTTGGTTGGTTTGGCCAAGTAGTCAATGAAAGTGTTAACGGTAATTACAACAACCAGGTTGATCGTTCATTCCGCTGGGGAATGAGTTGGTTTATATTTTCTGAAGTAATGTTTTTTGCGGCATTCTTTGGCGCTCTTTTCTATGCAAGACAGTTATCAGTGCCATGGCTAGGAGGCGCAGACAACAATTTATTTACTCCAGAACTATGGAACGGGTTTAGCGCAACATGGCAACAAGTTGCAATGAATACCCCTGCAGCAATTTCACAAGCTGGAATGGAATACTCAGTTCCAGTAAAGTTAGTAGACACTTGGGGGCTGCCAGCTCTGAACACACTTTTATTGTTGCTTTCTGGGGTTACCTTAACTTTTGCACATCACGCACTACGTGAAGGAAAACGCAACCAAATAGTAGGCTGGCTGGTTGCAACTATTGTTTTAGGTGTGTTGTTTTTAGGGTTCCAAATAGCTGAGTATGGACACGCCTACCATGACGGATTGAAATTAACTTCTGGCATCTATGGCTCAACTTTTTATATGTTGACAGGGTTCCACGGTTTCCACGTAACAGTAGGAGCAATAATGCTAACTGTTATTTTGTATCGTGTGCAAAAAGGCCACTTTTCAGCAGACAGTCATTTCGGTTTTGAAGGTGTTGCTTGGTACTGGCACTTTGTAGATGTGGTGTGGCTAGGACTATTTGTTTTTGTTTATTGGGTCTAAGTTTGACAGGCTAAAACTTAAGCCAACCTAATACAGGCTAAAATATTTTCTTAAAAATGCCCCAAATATGGGGCATTTTTCATGTTGTAAAATAGGAGCTAATATGGTCGAATTTTTTATTTTTATTTTTATTGTGGTCATCTTGGTAGCTCTAGGATGGGGCCTTCTTGGCATGCTAAAAGGCGGCAAGAGTGGATCAGACAAAATGTTTAAATCTTTAGTTACACGAGTTGTACTCTCAGTAATCTTGTTTGCTTTAGTTATGTTTGCCGCATATATGGGCTGGATTGAGCCTAACAATGTTATTCTCGACGCCCCAACTCAATAATGATTAATCGAGCTAACTTAACGGCTTCGCTATTAATTATTGTTACTTTGACCGCACTGCTATCATTAGGTTTTTGGCAGCTCGATCGAGCAAAAGATAAGCAAAAAATAGAAAGAGCTGTTGTTTTGGCACAGTCAATGCCAGCTCAATTAGTTAAAGATACTAAAGAAATACTTGATAAAGAGTACTATAAGGTATTGCTCAGAGGGCATTACGATAGCAAAAAACAATTTATTTACGACAACCAAACAGTTAACAGCAATGCTGGCTATTACGTTCTTACGCCTTTTATATTAAATGACAAAGCAGTTATTTTGGTTAATCGTGGATTTGTTCCTTGGAATGGCCAACGCACAAATCTGGCAGACATTAGCGTTAACGAAAACAGACTAGTCATTGAAGCGACTCTTGCAAAACCAAAGCAGCGTATTGAGCTCCAACATACAGAATTGAAATCTGAATTTCCTTTACTAATTCAGTCGCTCGATATCGACAAACTTTCAAAGCTATCTAGCTATCCTATCATCCCTATGGTTGCACAATTAAACCCTCAATCCGAAAACGGGTTTTACAGAAAATGGCAGCCCTTTTACGGTAGCGCTGATAAACACATAGGATATGCGATTCAGTGGTTCTTAATGTCTCTGGTATTGTGCATTATTGCTTTACTAATAATGATAAAGCGTAAGAAAAAATCCAGCCATTTCTAGCCTATAAATCAATCTCTAAATGTAATGTTATAAACCACTAAAAAGTTGAATTCTTTTCGGTATAATTCAAATTCACGCCGAAGTAGCACAGTTGGTAGTGCAACTGATTTGTAATCAGTAGGTCGCCAGTTCGAGTCCGGCCTTCGGCACCATACATATTTTATTAAGCGGTCTTAGTGGCCGCTTTTTTTGCGTCTGCAGCTTAGGTATAAGTGGAATTGCTATTTTTTGTGAAATAAGGCTACTTATCTTAACGACACAACTAAAAGCCTTTTTGTTTATTTGTCAGGCTTAGTGAAAAATTGCTTTTGTGCCTGTTGCCATAGGTCAAACTGTTTTTTGCCCATATCCATCAATGCTTCAGCTGGATTTTCGATTGTGGGTTTGGTTATATGATCTCTT
>JASLYC010000032.1 GCA_030739975.1 Gammaproteobacteria bacterium | reverse complement strand
GCGGAGGGTTTTTGGTTTATGCAATAATAATAATTAAGGGTGGTGAAAACAAGTTGTTTTATTGGAAGACTTTTAAGTATTCTATAAATTACTTGATGCTAATTTTTATTGCTCTTTTGGTTGATCATTATTGGTTGTTTTGATTACAAAAATATTGAAAAATATTATGATTAAATTATTGACTATCAATTAAATATTAATAGTGTGGATATACTATTTAGTGTTTTCTTAATGGGCCTTTTAGGCGGAGTTCATTGTTTAGGAATGTGTGGTGGTGTAGTAGCATTGTTAAATGCTGGGCTTGATGGAGATATTAGATTAAATAGGTCTAAAACATCATCATTTCATTTATATTATAATTTTGGTAGGGTGTTGAGCTATGTACTAATTGGTGCAGTGTTTGGACTAATTGGAGACTTGTTGTCTATAGCATTACAGATGAGTGTTTTTGATAAGGTTTTACGTCTGTTTTCTGGGGTATTGATGGTAATGGTAGGCCTATACATAGCGAACTGGTCTTCGAGCATACAAATACTAGAAAAGATCGGGGCTAAGGTCTGGGTTAAATTACAACCATTAATATCAAAACTACTACCAATAAATAAACCGAAAAGCGCATTTGTTGTAGGTTTAGTTTGGGGAGGGATGCCTTGCGGATTAGTTTATGGGGCTCTTAGTTTTGCTATACTTTCAGCTTCTTCATTAGATGGAGGAGTGATTATGTTGGCGTTTGGTATTGGAACACTTCCTAGCCTATTTCTTATGGCTGGATTCTCTGCTCAAATAGGACATCTAAGCAATAATCTATTGGCTAGAAGGATTTCTGGAGTATTGATTATTGTTCTTGGTTTTAGTGCTATTTGGGTTCCATTTAAATCTATTTTTTAGTTTCTTAATTAGTAACATACTGCAATAATTGATATTTATTAAACAGTCATCTAAAAAATGCTTGACAGTAGCAAAAAATAAGTTCATAATGACCTTCGAGTTACATGGTTTATTAATATTTTTTTCAAAAATAAGGGGGTAATACTATGACTAAATCAATACATCCGGCTTTTGATTCAGGCAACAAAACAACACCACCCAAAAGTGGAATTTGGGGTTATTTAAACAACCATCCTAAACCTGGCGGTAATCTTTCTTGTAAATGTAGCAGTAACCCTGTTGTGGTTAAAATACATAGTCAAGTCACCAATAATCACCTATGCGGATGTACACAATGTTGGAAGCCAGGAAACTCTTTGTTTTCTCAGGTTGCACTAGTAGCACGTGATAAAGTTGAGGTAACAAAAAACGAAAATAAACTTGCAATAGTAGACGAGAGCGCTCCAATACAGCGACATGCTTGTAGCAAGTGTGGCACCCATATGTTTGGTCGTGTAAAAGATCAGTCACATCACTTTTATGGTTTTGACTTTGTTCATGTTGAGCTATCCAAAGATAATGGCTGGCCAGCAATCCAGTTTGCAGGATTTGTCTCTTCAATTGTTGAGTCTGGAACAGATGCAAGCGAACTTGATGGTATTAGAAAACAGCTAACAGATTCTGGTCTGAAAGCCTTCGATGAATTTTCACCAGAAATAAACGAATTCATTGATTTTAAGAAATCTGCAGACAGAACTTTTAAAAATCAAGTTTTATAATTTTAACGAAGGAATAACATATGAAATCAAGAGCTGCAGTTGCATGGGAAGCAAAGAGCCCATTGTCTATAGAAGAAATTGATGTAGCAGGGCCAAAAAAAGGCGAAGTACTCTTGAAAGTTGTTGCTTCTGGGGTTTGTCATACTGACGCCTTTACCCTTTCAGGAGATGATCCTGAGGGAGCTTTTCCTGTTGTCCTAGGGCATGAAGGAGGTTGTGAGGTTGTGGAATGTGGGGAAGGTGTAAAGGGCCTTAAACCTGGAGACCACGTTATTCCTTTGTATATTCCAGAGTGTGGCGATTGTGAGTATTGTAATTCTACAAAATCTAATCTATGTCAGTCAATTGCAGGGACTGTATGGACTGGGTTTATGCCAGATGGAACAAGAAGGTTTTCAATGAATGGCAAAGAAATATATCACTATATGGGCTGCTCTACATTTTCAGAGTACACTGTTGTCCCAGAGATTGCACTGGCTAAGATAAATAAAAAAGCACCCTTGGATAAGGTGTGCTTGTTGGGTTGTGGAATTACAACAGGGATTGGCGCTGTAATGAATACCGCTAAAGTTGAGGCGGGGTCAACTGTAGCAGTCTTTGGGTTGGGCGGTATTGGCCTATCTGTAGTTCAGGGGGCTGTAATGTCTAAAGCCAAAAGAATTATTTGTGTCGACATCAATGATGATAAATTCACCATGGCTAAGAGTCTAGGCGCTACAGACTTTATTAACCCAAATAAATTAAGTGTATCTACAACAGAAGCCATCGTAGAAATGACAAGTGGTGGTGTTGATTATTCTTTTGAGTGCGTTGGTAACGTGCACCTAATGAGAGAAGCACTTGAGTGCTGTCATGTGGGGTGGGGAGTTTCAACAATTATCGGTGTTGCTGGAGCAGGACAGGAGATTTCTACAAGACCTTTTCAACTGGTAACCGGGAGGACTTGGAAGGGTTCAGCATTTGGTGGTGTAAAGGGGCGAACCGAACTACCAGGGTATGTGGACAGATATATGAAGGGTGAACTAATTTTAGATTCTATGGTGACCCACACTATGGGACTGGAAGATATTAACAAGGCCTTTGATTTGATGCATTCTGGGGAAAGCATTAGGTCTGTAATAATATTCTAATAACATGGAAGAGATTGAAAATGTTAAGGAGTTTGGAGGTTATTTGAGACGCTATAAGCACAAATCTTATTGCTGTAATTGTGATATGACTTTCTCAATTTATCTGCCTCCCCAAGCAGAGCAAAAAAGTGTGCCATCTATTTATTGGCTATCTGGACTCACTTGTACCGACGATAATTTTAGAACCAAGGCTGGTGCCCAAAGGTATGCATCTGAGAACGGTGTAGCCCTTGTTATTCCTGACACATCCCCTAGGGGTGATAATGTGCCTGACTATCCTGATAGGTATGACTTAGGACAGGGGGCAGGCTTTTATGTCAATGCCACTACCACGACATGGAGTGATAATTACCAAATGTATGATTACATTGTCGAAGAATTACCACAACTTATCGAAGATTTTTTTCCTATCATTAAAAATAATAAATCAATATTTGGCCACTCTATGGGAGGCCATGGAGCGCTTGTTTGCGCACTAAGAAACCCTCAACATTATAAATCCGTGTCAGCTTTTGCTCCAATATATAATCCATCTACAAGTCCTTGGGGTAAGGATTGTTTTAATACTTATTTAGGCCCTGATAAAGATTTGTGGGAGCAGTATGATGCAACATATTTGGTTAGAGAAAACTCATCTATGCCTTTGTTTATAGACCAAGGCAGTAACGATGAATTTATAGACACTCAGTTATATCCTAACAAATTTGAGAAGGCATGCAAGGAAAGTGGGGCTGAATTAAACTTAAGGTTGCATGATGGTTATGACCATAGCTACCACTTTATATCAACATTTATTGGAGAACATATAAATTTTCATTCTGAGTATTTGAAAGAAGGTAAAAAATTACAGAACTAGTTCAAGTTTGAAAAGATATAAAAACTAAATTCTGTAGTTTATTAATAATAAAAAAAAGGAGGAGTAAAAATGGTTGATTTTATTTATACTGGCTGGGGGGCTTTAGTAGTTACATTACTAATGCAAATACCTTTCCTTATTATATTTTTTAGTATTGTTAACAAAAAAGCTTTTGTTGACAACACCCCTGCAGAAACTCCAGCAGAAAAATATACAAGTACAAGGTACTTATGGATAGCCATAGTTTTGATTGCGTTTTTTGTAGTCAATTTTGCAAGTGTTAAATATATGCCAACAGTTGTAGAGGCGAATACTAAAATGGCAAACGTTAAAGATGTCGACATTTCTGCTACATCTTGGAAGTTCGATATGAGTGAAAGAAATTTCCAAGTGGGTGATACGGTTAGATTCATAGCCAAGAGCGAAGATACAATGCACAGTTTCGCCCTATATCACCCGGATGGAGAGCTGTTATTTACAATGATGTTAATGCCTGGACTGGAGACTGCTAGTGCTTTAGTGCACACATTTGATAAGCCAGGTATTTATATGGTTAGGTGTCTTGAATATTGCGGTGTAAATCACCACGGTATGAGAAGTGTCATAACCGTAGCAGAAAAATAAAAGGAGGGACAAAAAATGTCTGTAGCAAATACATTAATACAAAGAGCGCCGTTTTTTGGGCGCATGTTTCAAATTCAAGAAAATGAACTAAACCCTGTCAACTCTTGGCCTGCACTTATGGCGATGACGAGTTTTGTGTGGCTATCTATAGCAGCAATTCTTGGTTTATCAATGCCGGCAATACAACTTTTTGATCTTGGTTCTCATTGGTACTATCAAAATATCACTTTACATGGCGCAGCAATGGCTTTCCCATTTGCTTTTCAGCTGATGGTGGCTATGAGTCTACACAGGGCTGGCGCTTGTTTAGGTAAAAGAGCAGATGGAATATTAGTTGCTCTTACTTACATACTAATGAATGTTGGTGCCTTGTTGCTAACTGTTGCGGTGCTTATGGGATTTCATGTTACCTACACTGTAATGTTCCCATTACCTGTTGTAGGAGTTATGACTGGTCAGTGGAGCATGTCAGCTCTAGTACTAGGTTTCACCGGAATAGCGTTTGTACTTATTTCGATGATATTGACATATCCAATAAAGATACTAAGAATGTCTTTCTTTGAGAAAAAGCAAGAAGAGCTTCAGTTAGCTGAGAGATCAATGAAGGACCCTGGAATGATAGGAATGGTTATGGGAGTTCTTGTTCTTCTGGTAACGGGTATCCCACTTCTGTCAATAGCAAGCCCTATATTGTTGTACCTATACGGCATAATACCGGCGGAATGGATTGCATGGGCAGCTACGCCAGTTGTTTTTGAGTTTATATTTTATATTTTTGCTCATAACTTAATGGAGGCAATGGCAATTATGATTATTGGTGCTGTATACGCAACTTTACCGTTGTGTACAGCAGATGGATCTAGAAGACTGTATAGTGACAAGATTGCTAATCTTGCTTTGTGGATACTTCTAGTAACCTCGCTTACTTCATTTTTCCATCACTTTTTTACTATGTATCCAGCCTTACCATCTACTTTTGCTTATCACGGCAATATAATGAGTTACGGTACAGCAATCGGTGGTGCACTTACAATTTTTACTATACTTGCAACTATCTGGAAGCATGGTTTAGTTGCAACTCCTGCAGTGTTTCTGATTCTGGGAGGCTTTGTAATGTATATCCTTGATGGTGTAACTGCTATTGTTATTAGTAATGTTGCTTGGAACTTTAAGTTACATGGAACGGTATGGGCAGGTGGCCATGCGATGTCAGTTCTTATTGCAATTAGTATGTTGTGGATGGGTATGCTTTATTACCATTACCCATTAATGACGAATCGTACAATCGATGATAGTACAGCTAGAAAGTGTATAAAGTATTTCTTTTTATCATTTGTCGGTTTGTTTTATACTTTTCTTGCCGCAGGTGCTTCAGGTATGCCTCGCAGAAATGCTAATTGGGAGGGAGATTGGCTTATATATGGAGCCTTATTGGGAGTTTTCGGTACAATCCTAATATATTCCTTCTATTTATATTTCGCTAGCTTAAGAAATTCTAAAGCGCTAGAATTTTAGTTTTAAAATGTGTTCCCCTTTCCTAACCTCATATTAATATGAGGTTAGGTTTTTTGTTGGCTAATATAAAGTCCTCGTTTTTTCTTTAGTCATAAAACCTTGATTTTGTTTTTAATTATTGGTTTATAAAATCAATATATGTTTATCATTAAATTTATTGACATGAAATCTGTATTTATTGATGAATAATAATTGTAAACTTTGTGACCTGCCAATCCATTTAAGGCCGATAACTGATAACGGCAATGTTTTCTGTTGTCATGGCTGCCTAAGTGTATTTAATACATTCGGTCCACAAATTCTTGAAAATTCAAACCAAACCAAACAGTATCGTCCTGTCAAGCCAAAGAGCGACGAGATGGAGACTTACTTAAAAATTGATGGAATGCATTGCTCTTCCTGTGAGGTTTTAATTAAGAAGCTTGCTGAGATGGTTGAGGGTATTTCATATGTCTCAACAAATTATGCTACATCAAGTGCGAGAGTAATTTACAAGCCAAAGCTTATTAAAGAGTCTGACCTGGTAGGCAAATTAAGTTTTGCTGGATACAAAGCGTATTCCTACAAAGATCAAAATTTTGAAAGAAGTATCGAGAGCGATAGGTCACTATTAAAAACCATTATTGCAGCTACTCTTGCTGGAATAGTCATGATGCTCAATATTGCATTCTTCTACCCTCTTGATTTGGGTCTAGTTTCTATGGAGGAATTAAAACCTTTGGCATACATGAACTTTTATATTGTCCCACGTGTGATGTTTTTCTTTACCAGCATACTTATATTTACTATCGGAATGCCAATTATGCGAGGGGCATATATTGGTATTAGAGCGTTAACACTAAACATGGATAATCTCCTTGCTATAGCTATACTCTCAGCCTACGGATATAGTGTAGTACAGATGTTTATGGGGGGAATTGATTACTATTTTGATGTCTCTTCTATGATAGTTGGAGTGGTTAGTGTAGGCAGATATTTTGAACACACTGCAAAGATAAATGCCACAAGCGAACTAAATACAATCATTAATAATTGGTCCTTGTCAGAAGTTCATGTAATTAGAAACGGTATCGTTATGAGTGTGCAGATTGAAGACCTAAAGCCACAAGATATTGTGCTAATCAAGGAAGGCGAAGTTGTTCCAGTTAACGGTGAAATTGTTATAGGTCAGGCCGCAATCGATGAATCATTAATTACTGGAGAGCCTTTTCCAGTAAGTCGAACTATAGGAGATAAAGTTCTTGGTGGGGTCACCATAGTTGAGGGAGAGGTTCAGATAGCTACAGGGGATGAAATTGTGAGCCAAGTTGAGAATCTGTCACATATATTTAGAAGTATGCAAAGTTCAGCTTCTGGAAGTACCAGTATAGTTGATAGAATTGCTAGGATTTTTGTTCCTCTAGTTTTATTATTAGCCTTCACTGTAACAGCAATAATGCTAATAAATGGCGTAGAAGTAACCTTTGCA
>JASLYC010000031.1 GCA_030739975.1 Gammaproteobacteria bacterium | reverse complement strand
CTACAACCAGCCACCAATACAACAAGGATCAAAGATAGTTTTCTTAGTTTTTGTAGCATTAAGTTTGCCCCAACAAATCTAAATAATTAGTTTATTATTAATCATAATTGTATATACTTATGTTTCATAATGGTATTAATAATCTATTTGTTAAGCAACAAAATTACATTTTTAAATTAAATAAGTTTCGATTTAAGTGTTTTTGTCATTAAATATTTGCATACGATATGGTTATATTTTATAATAATGATAATCATTCTTATTTAGGAATATAAATTGTTAAGTGTAAGTAATTTAAATATCTCGTTCGACAACAACCAGGTTTTAGAAGATTTTGACCTAGAGATTGAAACTGGTAGGATTTTTGCCCTTTTAGGCGATAGTGGCAGTGGTAAAAGTTCAGCCCTAAGGTTTATTGCTGGTCTAGATGCGGCTCAAAATGGAAAGGTTGTTTTGGATGGAGAAGTGTTAAGTGAAAAAGGTGTCCATAATGTCACCCCTGAATTAAGAGAGATTGGAATGGTCTTTCAAGACTACGCATTGTTTCCGCATATGACGGTATTCCAGAACATTTGTTTTGGATTAAAGCACCTATCAAAAATAGATAAGCACACTAGAGTAACTGAACTGCTTGAGTTGATTTGCCTTGAAGGTATAGAAGAAAAATACCCTCATCAACTTTCTGGAGGAGAACAGCAGCGAGTTTCATTGGCAAGGTCTTTAGCTAGGGCGCCAAAGCTATTGTTACTTGATGAACCATTCTCCAGTCTAGATAAATCTCACCGCATAAGACTAATAAGCGAAGTAAGAGAAATCCTTAAAAAAGCTAAAGTCACGTCCATCCTAGTTACTCACGATGAATCTGAAGCTGACCTTTTTGCTGACAAAGTAGGAAATATTAATAATAAACAGTTGCATATTAATTGATTCTGTGTATCATATGCAAATGATATTGATTATCATTTGCAATAAGACTATTATCACAAACCAATAACAGGACAACTATGTTTATATATACAAAGAAATTATTACTATTATTAGCATTATTCGCTACCTTATTTACTTCCTCAGTTACTCAAGTTCAGGCTGCTACCAATGACACAGTGACAGTTTATAGTTCAAGAAAAGAGCACCTAATTCAACCACTATTTGAGCAGTTCACCAAGGAAACAGGGGTAGAGGTTAACTATCTTACTGGTAAAGGCAGTGATTTAATCGAGAGACTTAAATTAGAAGGCGAAAAAACTCCAGCTGATATGTTTATGACTGTTGATGCTGGGGACCTTTGGTATGCCGGCACTCAAAACATTTTTCAAAGCGTGTCGTCTGATATCCTAAATAGTAACATCCCTTCTCACTTGAGAGATCCTGGAGGTTTATGGACAGGATTATCTGTAAGAGCAAGGACAATTGTTTATAGTACCGATAGAGTTAATCCAAACGAACTATCTACTTATGCTGAGCTGGCAAATGCAAAATGGTCAGGCAGACTTTGTTTAAGAACAAGCAAAAAAATCTATACAAAATCACTGGTTGCGTCAATAATTCACAACCAAGGCAATGAAAATGCAAAACAAATTGTTACTGGCTGGGTTAGTAATTTAGCGGCAGTACCAAACGCCAAGGACTCGCACATAATGAACGCAATAATTGCAGGCCAATGCGACGTCGGCATTGTTAATACATATTACTTTGGACGCTTAATTGAAGAGAACCCTGAGGCACCGTTAAAGCTATATTGGGCTAACCAAAATTCAACCGGTGTTCATGTAAATGTTTCTGGTGCAGGTGTCACAAAGTATTCATCAAACGTTGAAGGTTCTATACAATTACTAGAATGGCTGTCATCTGCCAGAGCGCAATCTATTTATGCCTCACTAAATAAGGAATATCCAGCCAATCAAAATATTGCTTCTGACGAAATTGTTTCATCTTGGGGTAGCTTTAAACAAGATAAAATGAACCTTTCTATTGCTGGAAAGCTTCAATCAGAGGCGGTAACTCTAATGCAAAGGCAGGGTTACAAGTAGCACTAAAAAATACGATATGCCCAAGCACACCAACTTGGGCATCTATATGTAAGGGTAGTTAAATTAATTAAGGGCGATTAATGTTTCAAAAAACTATTACCAGGTCAAACATTTGGGTTAGCTTACTTGCATTAATAGTTGCTTTGCCAATGTTTGTGGTTGCATCTTCTTGGCTAATTCCTATTAGCGACTTGTGGCTACATTTTGCTCAAACATTATTGCCAGATTTAGTGATCTCGACTTTAATTTTGTTGACTGGTGTTGCAATAGGGGTAAGTATTTTGGGTTCTGTACTGGCTTATCTTGTTGTAATGGTAGAGTTCCCTGGTCGCAGATGGTTGGAGTGGGCTTTGTTTCTACCTTTTGCTGTACCAGCATATGTAATGGCGTTTGTGTATCTAGGTGTCTTTGACTATTCAGGCTATGCCCAAGTAATTATTAGAGAGCTTACTGGATTGCCGGGGTTTGATATACGTTCAGGTCATTGGGCTATCATTCTGACCTTTGTTCTGGTCTTTTATCCATACGTATATATGATGGCTAGGGCTTCATTCAAGTGCCAAAAAATTCAAATGATTGAGGCCGGGAAAATGCTCGGAGCTAACCCATTTAGAGTCTTCTTCAGAATCTCTATGCCATTAGCTAGACCAGCAGTTGCAGCAGGTGTGTTGGTTACACTTATGGAGACTTTGGCTGATTTTGGTGTGGTTTCATTGTTTAATTATTCAACATTCACTACAGCAATATATTCTGCATGGGGAGATTTTCGCTCGATAGAGGTTGCCGCGCAACTTGCATCACTTTTAGTTTTGGTTGCCTTTTTTCTAATATACTTTGAAAAGAAAGCCAGAGGTAAGGCCAAGTATTATTCAGCAGAGGTGACCGATATAAAGCCTTACGAAGCCAAAGGGGTGACTGGTTGGTTGGTATTTTTATTTGTGTTTAGTGTTTTCATGCTCGCCTTTGCTATGCCCATTCTACAAATAATTGTTTGGAGTTTTAGTGTCTTTGAAGAGGAATGGGGTTTTAAGTATATTGACTATTTCTCTTCAACTGTCACTTTGACATTAAGTGCTGCTATATTGACAGTTATAGTTGCTGCTGTATTGGCATTGCCCAGAGATAGAGTTAAAAATAGTAAGAGCGTGCAGATTTTGATACGCCTATCGACACTCGGCTATGCTCTTCCAGGCTCAGTTATGGCTGTCGGCTTACTATACCTAGTACAAAATATATCCAATGTATCTTTGCATTTTGGCGGATCATCAATTAACCACATTTTGTTTGGCTCAATCGCTCTATTACTTTTTGCCTATGTATCAAGATTTATTGCAATTGCATATAATTCTGCCAATGCCTCAAGCGACCAAATCAAACCTGTGTATGGTCACAGCGCTAAGCTTCTAGGTGCCTCAAGATTTCGCTTAGTAAAGGATGTATACCTGCCAATGATGGCACCTGGGATATTGGCTGGAGGTCTACTGGTTGCGGTTGATGTAATGAAAGAACTGCCAGCAACATATTTATTGAGACCTTTCGGTTGGGACACCTTGGCAGTAAGAGTTTATGAGCTTAGCGCGGAAGGTCTTTTTGAGAGAGCATCTGTTCCGGCACTTATAATGGTTATGTTTGGTGCATTACTAATGTTTATTTTTCATAGGCTGGACAGCAATAAAATCTAAAAACCCATCAAACGCCTCTTTATTTATTTTAGTAAACCATATTTTGCAACAAATAATTCTAGTATTTATCTTGGATATAAGCAAGATATGTGGTAATATCGATTTGGAGCAGTTTTCCTATTTTTTCGGAGGTTGTCTGAATGTTAGAATACCAAGGCGAAGAGATTGGGTCTAAAAGGTGTGGAATAACAGGTATCAGTGTTACAGTTTTATTGTTGATGGGATCCTTCGTAACACTTGCTATAATAGGTATAGTTATTAGCATGCTGCCCAATTTACTTAACTTAAATTAGGATAAATATTTAAAATCTAGCATCCTAATTATTAGACATAAATAGCTTATTTTATGTCTTTGAGGTAGTGCGGTTTAACTAAAAGAAGTAAGATTTGATATAAAGTTTTTTGGGTTATCGTTGTATTCCTCAATGCATGAAACGCATATACAAGCCTTCATTTTTTGTTTTGCGGGCAACAAAATAATCAATGAATCGGGAACAACTGCATTTATACACCAACATGGTTCATCAGATTTTGCCATGCAATCATTCTTCCTACCACAGAAAGGACAGATGTACTCATCAACCATTTTCAATATTGTCTCTATCTGACTTTATTTCGCGCCAAAAAACATGCAAATGAACAAAGTCCTGTTGCAATTATTGGTGGAATCGATGAAGCCAATTCGCGAAAAAGAGTTACACAGATAATTGTTATGCAGACTGCAGCAAAGCCAATTCCAGCCCCAAGTAGTAATGATCTTTGGTTATTCGCGCCATCAATCTTCCTAGAATAAAACAGTATACAACTCACTGAAAAAATTACTCCACCCAACAAATAACGCATTGTTACACCAACATCAACAGCATAGCCTTCAGCTGCAACAAATTCATTCATTGTAATATGCTCTGGCATAGTCATAAATGCCACCGCGACCAAAAAGGTTATAGCTGAACATATAGAAAGTGCTACCTTTACTGACATATTAACCCCTTTTTAATTATGTGCTATTGTAATATTACACCTATTAGGACAATTTTATTATTATTTTTTGATATTATGATATATACAACAAAACAATAAAACAAGGACTCTTTATGAAATTACTAGTATTCCAACATATAGATTGTGAACATCCTGGCTCATTAAGGCAGTTCCTTGCTGATGATGGTGTACAGTGGGATGCAGTTAATCTACATAAAGGAGAACAAATACCTAACCTTAATGAGTACGATGCTCTTTGGGTAATGGGTGGGCCTATGGATGTTTGGGATATCGAGGATTGCCCTTGGCTTATCAAGGAAAAAGCCGCTATTAGAAGATGGGTAAAAGAGTTATCTAAGCCATATCTTGGTCTTTGTTTAGGTCACCAACTTCTTGCTGATGCTCTAGGTGGTACCTGTGGCCTTCAACCAATACCTGAGATAGGAGTTCTCGAGATTGAACTTACCGAAGAGGGTATAAAAGACTCCTTATTTAAAGGAATACCTGCAAAACAAAGGTGTCTTCAATGGCACTCAGTAAGAGTAACGCAGACTCCAGAAGATGCTATTGTTCTGGCTAAATCTGACGTATGTTCAGTTCAGGCAATGAGAGTTGGCAATAATGCATGGTCAATGCAATACCACGTTGAAATAGAGTCAGATACAGTTGATAATTGGGGCTCTATTCCTGCATATGCTAGCGCATTACAGTCCACATTAGGCGACAATGGTCTTGAAACTATGAAAACAGAATCTAGCGCCATAATAGATAATTGTATGGTTGTTGCTAAGCAAATATATGACAATTTTATGCTCTCTATTGAGAAGTAATTTGTTTTAAGTTATTTAGCATATGATTAACTATATAAAGCCTTAAAAATTCATTTAACTGAAAAAAATTAAATTACTTTTTGAATCTTACTGGACTTTGTGAATCAGTATTTATATTTAACTTAAAAATATCAGGCCTAGAATAGTGCCCTGAAACATCTAACTTTCTGTGTGCAGCTGAGGATTTAGCTATATCTATTTCAGCATAAAGTATCCCCTGCTTCTTTCTCATAGGTCCAGCCACTATCTCACCACCTGGAGCAACTATCACAGAGTCTCCTGTATTTAACCATTCATCAGGATCTGGATAAAGTATATCCTTGCCAGGAAAGCTTTGAGGAATATCGCTTGCCTTTATTGCGCTCCCACTGCCTATAACCCAGCAAGCACCCTCCATAGCAATATGTCTCATTGACGAGATCCAGGTATCTCCAGAGTCCCATGTAGGCGCGACATATATCTCTACTCCTTGTGCATAGAGCGCATATCTTGCCATCGGCATATAGTTTTCCCAACAAATAAGACTACCTACTTTACCACAATCAGTTTCAACTACCCTAAGTCCAGAAGCATCGCCAAAACCCCAAACCATCCTCTCTGGGTTAGTAGGCATAAGTTTTCTATGCCTGTTTAGTAATTTTCCGTTGGAACCAATAATAACATTTGTATTGTATATTGTTGTTTGACTGTTCTCTGAATCACGCTCATTAATATTACATACAATAGTTACATTATGTTTTTTTGCGCTTTTAAATATTGCCTCCATGTCATCTGAATTAAGGTTTACAGAGTTAGCCAATAATTGAGCATGTATTTTTTCAGTAAGTTCTTGATCATTCTGTGGCCTTAGGCGCCAAATCCAGTCTGGATAGCCAGGAATATAGGTCTCCGGAAAAACTACCAAATTAGCTCCTGAAGATGAAGCCTCTGAAACAAGCTCAACAACCCTTTTTATTGTTTTGGTTTTATTTAAAAATACCGGAGACTTTTGAATAACTGCCACTTTAACCATTATTATGCATGTCCTATATTTGTTTCACTTACAATTAATAAAGCCAACTTAAATAGTCAGGTTTTATGTTACACTTCATTTTATATTTAACTAGGGGAGAAATAATGTCAATTTACGAAGCAAGAATGAGGGCTATAGAAGACAATAGTGCAGATGAATTTATTGACACGCTACATGATGATTTCGTTTTTATTAGTCATGTAGACGGTAGCAGTATGGATAGGAGTGCAGCTTCAGAAATGTTTAGAGGTATGATGACAAATGACGACTTTGTTATGCATCAAAGTCGATGCCTTTATGAGAACAACGATATTATGGTTGACCACGCAGTTTTCAGTTTTCCAGACGGCACTAAAGAGGCGGTTCTTGCTTGCCATACAATAAAGAATGGAAAAGTTATACGTACTGAAACAGGTGCAACCATAATAAGTTAAATCAGATAATAATTTTTTTATAGCGTTTTGCTTTAAATAAAATTTAAATCTATATCACTAATTTTCATTATAAAGTCTTTGAAAAACTGCCTTGTAATTAATATTTTTTTTTGCAAGGTTGACATAAACTAATTGCTTTGATATTATCGTTTTGGGAATTTAGCTAACTAAGTTCCTTAATAAAATATTAATCAAGGAGAATATATATGAAGATTAAAAACTTTGTTTCGTTATTTGCTGTCTTGGCTTTAGGGCTTGGGGTGATGTCTGTATCTTACGCTGGAAGTTATGGCTCTCAAAAGATTGCATATCATATAAACTATGATCAGGCTAAAAGACAGGGTGGAGCTCTAAGAAATATCCAAAACCATATCAATGCTGTTGGAGCTGAAAACCTTGACCTTAGAGTCATTATGCATGGCAAGGGTCTGTCGCTGCTGTTGCTTCCTGATGAAGCTGGCAATACAGGATTACCTGTTGGCAATGCTAATGAAGCTATGCAAGCTAAAATTGCAGGCCTAAAAAGTCAAGGTGTTGCGTTCAAAGTATGTGCTAACACTGTGAGAGGAAAGAAAATTAATGTAAGTGACCACTTGTATGATGTATCAGATTCTGACATCGTGCCGAGCGGTGTTGCTGAATTATCCCACCTTCAGCATAATGGTTTCACATACCTGAGACCATAAAGTAATACTCTCTCATGAAGCTAGATAATTATTTAGCTTCATGAGCACGAATAGCTAATGTAAACTTTTTAATTTATAGCATCTGACTAGGTTAAGAGTTTTTAAACTGATGTGTTGCTTGTCTTCAAGATAAAGGCTTTTATAGCGCTGCTTTTGAGATATGATTGGTGATTACGTTTCACTTTTTTTATAATTAAGCAGCAATGTAGGAGTTACCATAAAAAAAATATTGGCAAATCCACTCGAAGTATCTGGTGTGGCGAGCAGGGTCAGGACAAATTTGAGCGCTCAACACAGGTACCAGTAGTTAACAGTGTGTATTTACTAATTTTGAGACAATTTACTTAATTCTTTAGCTGCAGCACTATGTCGATAAATTAACTCACCCTCATCAAGACCTTCAATCTGTGAATCAATTACAAGCCATTTGCCAGCTACCATTACCCTATCTGCTTTTTGAGCACCACACAATAATAATGCTGCTAATGGATCGTGACTACCAGAGAATCGCATATCATTTAATTTAAAAAGGGCTAAGTCTGCTTGTTTTCCGATTACTATCTCGCCTATATCATCTCTTCCCAGTAGCTTTGCAGACCCACTAGTTGCCCACTCTAAAGCCCTGTTATGTGTAACTTTTGATGCACCATACTTAAGTCTTTGTAAATACATCGCTTGCCTAACCTCGTTTATCATGTTTGATCCATCGTTAGAGGCAGAACCATCAACACCCAAACCAATAATACATCCATGCTCTTCAAGTTCAAGATTATGGCAAATGCCTGATGCCAGCATCATGTTAGAACTCGGGCAATGGCAAATACCAACACCAGCAGAGCCCAGTTTTTGAATTTCTTGTTCGTTAAAGTGTATCCCATGAGCTAACCAGGTTTTGTCTGATAGCCAACCAACACTATCTAAATAATCCACTGTCCTCAATCCATACTTTTGTAGACAAAAGTTCTCCTCATCCATAGTTTCTGCAAGATGAGTATGCAGTCTAACGTTGAATTTATTAGCTAGCTTTGCAGTAGATTTCATTAACTCTGTTGTAACAGAAAACGGTGAACATGGTGCTAGAGCAATTTGTACCATTGAACCTTCGTCTGGTTGATGGTAATTGTTAATAAGCCTCTCGCTCTCTATTAGTATTTCTTCATCATCCTGTACTACACTTTGTGGAGGCAGGCCGCCATCTCTCTCTCCTAAGCTCATTGATCCTCTAGTAAGGGTAGCTCTCATACCTAGTTTTTGCACCACACTTACCTGAATATCAATGGCATCGTGCAGTTGTCTTGGAAACAAATAATGATGATCACTAGCAGTAGTACAACCAGAAAGAAGTAACTCTGACAAGGCAAGTTCAGTTGCAACAGAGTGCATTTCTGGTTTAATATGTGCCCAAACCTTATATAGGCTTTTAAGCCATGGAAATAGCTCTTTATTTAAGGCACCAGGGAAGGCACGTGTTAGTGTTTGATAAAAATGATGGTGAGCATTAATTAGTCCTGGCAAAACTACACTGTCACTAGCATCATAAACTTTTTCATAAGTTGATTTTGGTTTTTTACCCTTCCCGACTAGTTCGATAATTTTATTACCTTGAATGACAACGCCATTCTCACTATTATCTGCCAATATAGCTAAAGGGTTCTTTATCCAGACAGTTTTTTCAATCATACTTATAACAAAATAACAAAAAAATTCTGGCGAGCCAGAATTGTTGATTATATGGCACAAATAAAAAAATTATTTCAAGCCAGCAATATTAATCACTGACTTGAAAAAATACGAAATTATTATGCCTTCTTACCTAAAATTAAATTTAGAATAATTACTGTAATACCTCCTGAAGTAATGGGCGAACTAAGAACATTTTTAATAATCTTTCCTAAAGTGCCGCCAACATTTTCACTCGCATGAGACACTAAGTCTGGTACTAGCATTACACCAATTCCCATGCCAAATGACACAGCAAGTATCAACATGTTACGTCTATCCATTTCAACCTTAGAAAGTATCTTGATGCCGGCAATTGCTACTGTGGCAAACATAATAACTGTAGCGCCGCCTAGAACAGAGTTAGGCAGAGCTTGGAATAGCGCGCCTACATGTGGAAAAAGACCAAGAACTATTAAAATAGCACCAATCCAAACACCGACATGACGACTAGCGATACCTGTCAACTGTATAACGCCGTTATTCTGACTGAATGTAGTATTCGGGAAAGTATTAAATAGTGCCGCAATAGCAGAGTTTATACCGTCACCCAGAATACCATTCTTTATTCTATTTCTGTATGTTTCGCCTTCAATATCTTGCTTACATATCATAGAGTTTGCTGTAATATCTCCTGAAGACTCTATAGCAGTAATTAAATATATTATCGCGATTGGTAAAAATGCTAAGAAATCAAAATCAAAGCCATATTTGAAAGGTATTGGTATACTAATCATCGATTGAACGTTAGCCAACTTATCAAAGTTTGCCACTCCCATAACCAAAGCAACAACAAAACCTATCGCCAGACCAATTACAATCGAAGACAGCCTTATCCACTGATTCTTGGAGCTATTAAGTACAATAATACTTATCATAACTAAAAATCCTAAGAATAAGTTTGTACCGCTTGCAAAGAATTGAGGCTTATTATCTAGTAGCCATTGTCCGCCAGCCATATCAGTCATTCCTACTTTTATAAGGCTAACACCTATTATTGTAATAACTGTTCCTGTAACTATTGGTGTGATTACTCTTTTAAGTTTAGCAAGAAACTGACTAAGAGCAATTTCTATAAACGCGCCTAAGAAACATACACCAAAAATCATAGCTAAAATTTCATCCGGACCTCCCCCATTAGCTTTAGCTAAAAACCCAGCAGCCAACACTGAGCTTAAGAATGCAAAACTAGTGCCTTGTAAACAAATCAATCCTGCACCAATACCCATCGGCCTTTTAGCCTGAATCATTGTGCCAACACCAGAAACCATAAGAGCCATACTTATTAGATAAGGCACCTCACTTCCAAGCCCAAGTACGCCTCCTATTATTAGTGTTGGTGTGATAATTCCAACAAAGCTTGCTAGAACGTGCTGTAGTGCTGCAAAAAATGATTCCTGAGGCGGTGGTGTTGCATCAAGTTCATATATCAGTTCGCTATTTTCACTCATTATTACTCCCCCTTATTATTAAAAAA
>JASLYC010000030.1 GCA_030739975.1 Gammaproteobacteria bacterium | reverse complement strand
CAATCCATCGTCACCTTTTGCCCAATCAATAAGCTTCGACGCTCCTTCTTCATGACACGGACACTTAACAATTACATAAACCATTTTTCACTCCTAAAAAAATATTATTAAAGAAATTTAATTATATAGTTAAATAAAACTCTACCCATCACTCAATAAAGGTATTCAAGGCATAAAAAAAACATCCTGAGATGTCTTGATTATTTAATTTGGCTCCATGACCTATATCCGATGTATCTTTGTAACTCATTGATATTTAAATAATAATTAAATATTATAATAATTTAATACTCACAGAATATAGTAGTTTTTTCACACTAGGATTATAAGTCAACTCGCTCTACGTCATTAATGAGTTAGATTACCTATATTTTGGAGTAGATTTAATAATACCTAGGATCAATATTTGAAACTACCATACAAATCTGGGTACACAACAATGGAGGCCAATACAAGAACTTGTATGATGATAAAAGGAATTACTCCTTTATAAATATCTGTTGTTTTTATACCCTTCGGTGATACTCCTTTTAAATAAAATAAGCTGAAGCCAAAGGGCGGAGTTAAAAAGGAAGTCTGAAGATTCATTGCAATTAAAATAGCAAACCAAACAGGATTGATGCCAATAACTTCTGAAATAGGAACTAGTATTGGTACGATAATATATGAAATTTCAACAAAATCTATAAAGAATCCTAGAACCATTATGGCTAGCATTGCCAAAATTATAAAACCCCATTTATCGCCCGGTAAGCCTAGCATAAAATGCTCTATCAATACATCAGCTCCAGTATAGGTAAATACCATAGAAAATGCAGTTGCGCCAATCAAAATAGCAAAAACCATTGCGGTTATTTTTACCGTTTCTTTGGCAGATTCCATCAACATTGTAAATGAAAACTTTCTATATAAGAGTGCTAGTATAACGGCACCTGTGCAACCAATCGCGGATGATTCAGTAGGGGTTGCAACACCTGCAAAAATAGAGCCTAGAACGATAACAATTAATGACAAAGGTGGAATAATTGAAAATAACGCTGAAATGACTTGCTGTTTTTTACTCTCGCCTTCTTGCCTTTCAAGCTTAACTGCTGGACCGATTTGAGGGTTTATATACGCTGCTACTAAAATATAGACAACATAAGCTGCAACCAGAACCAGACCAGGCATTAGTGCAGCTTTAAACAAGTCTCCAACAGGAACGTTAAAGACGTCTCCCAATATAATAAGGACAATTGAGGGTGGAATAATTTGTCCCAAAGTACCTGCGGCACAAATAGTACCAGTTGATAGGTTTTTTGAATAATTGTACTTTAACATTACGGGCAAGGAAATAACGCCCATGGCTACAACACTGGCTCCCACAACTCCAGTAGATGCTGCTAACAAAGATCCCACTAAAACGGTACTGATAGCCAAACCACCTCTAATTTCTCCAAATAAATAACCCATTGATTCAAGAAGGCGCTCTGCTAACTTTGTTTTTTGGAGAATCAAGCCCATTAATATAAATAAAGGAATAGCCATCAAAATGGTGTTGTTCATAATGCTCCAAATACGGTGGGGCATCATCGCAAACATCATCAAACCATTATCGATACCGTCGATTAATAAATCACCATCATTGAAGGCTTCTATAATGCCAGCAGCCATTCCAAAGAATACCGCCACGGCACCGAAAGTAAACGCAACTGGAAAGCCAATAAATAACATTCCCAAACCAGTAAAAAACATCAACAGTCCAATCATGATTCAGGCCTTGAATTAAGTCTTTTTAAGTGGTTATAGTTACGTGCAAAATAGCCTGCTGACATGAATATTAAAATAAAAAACGCTGTTGGTATTAAACCCTTAATAATAAACCGATAAGGTAAGCCACCCGGATCACCACTCTGCTCCATAAAAATGTAGGCCTCTTTAACAAAACCAAGCGAGCCAAATGCTACTAATAGGCTTAGTGGTAGCACAAATGTAATGACACCAACCATATTAATAATGACTTGCTTTTTGGCACTAAAATTTGCATACAAAATATCGACACGTACATGGCCTTCTTCACTCAGTGTATAAGATAATCCCAACAATATAATCACTGAAAATAGGTGCCATTCCATTTCTTGCAAAGCAACAGAATTAGAGTTCAATAGGTACCGATTCAAGGCATCAAAAGCAACATTGATCATCATTATGATGAGCAGAAAGGCAATAAAAATACCTAAGTATTTTGAAAATTTATTACAAACTGATTCAATCCATTGCATAGTTTCACTCTATATAAAAATAAAAATGCCCGCGTTTATAGCGGGCATTATAAAACACATAAGATTCAAATTATTCGAGATTGTCTTGTAAGTATAAATAATCTGACATCTTTGTCCATTCTCGACCCTTTGCCATAAATTCCGCTTGAGAGTCCATAATCTTTTTGAACATTGGATTCTTAGCAGAAGTTTCGGCTATAAGTCGAGCATTAACAGCCTTCATCTCAGCAATTACTTCTGGTGGGAATGACTTAACTTTAATGTTAGGGTAATCCACTCCCATCTTAGACCATGCTTCCGCACTCATTGCAAAGTTTTCCCAATACATACGTGCCTTGGAATCAACCATAGCTATCTCGACAATAGCTTGTAAATCAGCCGGTAACTCATTCCAAGCATCTTGGTTGATTAAGAATTGTAAGTCTGTTGCAGGCTCATGCCAACCAGTGTAATAATATGGTGCAACCTTATGAAAGCCCATATTAATATCCATGCCTGGACCAACCCACTCAAGCGCATCAATCGTTCCACGCTCAAGTGCCGTATATAACTCACCCGCAGGCAGGTTAGTTACCGCAACGCCAAGTTCAGCCAATACTTCTCCGGCAAAACCAGGAATTCGCATCTTCAGACCTTTAAGATCGTCAACAGAATTGATTTCTTTACGGAACCAGCCACCCATCTGATTACCTGTACTACCACCTTGATACTGGTTAACTCCATGTTTGTCAAACACTTCTTTTGCAAGTGCTTCACCACCACCATAGTAGTACCAAGCGTCTTGCTCAGCGGTTGTCATACCAAAAGGCATGGTTGTAAATGGCATAGTATTAATGTCCTTACCTTTCCAATAGTAAGAAGCTGAATGACCCATTTCATACTGACCAGCTTTGACCATATCAAGTATGCCCAAGGCAGCTTTGTGTTTATTTTTATCATCAACACGAATTGTCATTCGACCACCACTCATCGCCTCTACATTTTCAGCAAAACGATCAACAGTCCATGCGAAAGGTGGCAAACCAGCAGGCCATGTCATCGCTAGTTTCCACTTGATGACTTTATCATCTGCAACAACTGAACTCGAAGTCGTAAAAACAACGAATGTTGCTATCATCATAAATATTAATTTATTTTTAAACATAATCTATCTCCTCCTATTTATATCTCACTAAAAAATAAACACTCAAGGATAAAAAATAGATAATAAACAGAAAGCTCTGATCAATTAATCTATATTTAATAGTCCATCACTAACTCGAAAAGTCAATGCCAGATCGGTTATTTATCCTTGAGTGTTAACCTGATTGTATACCTTCAGTGGCTATTCGTCAAAATTAACCCCACGTTTATTTTAGAGGAAAAATACAGTAATAAACTATGGCTTTAAAACAATTGATCCTGTTACTTGACGTGATTGCAATAATTCATGAGCAGTAGCGGCATCATTAAGGCCTATTTTTGCATAAATGTGCTCTTTAATTTCGTTATTTCTGATCTTACTAAATAACAATGTTGATGAGCTTTCTAGCTCTTTTCTTGTTCTCGTATAATGCATCAGAGTTGGTCTTGTGTAGTACAAGCTTTTGGGGTTAAAGGTTTTGTGTAAATTAACCTCAGGAGGCATTCCTGATGACTGACCAAATGATACAAACAGGCCTCTAAAGTCTAAACTTTGAAGTGATACATCAAACGTGTCCTTGCCTACACCGTCATACACAACCGGCACCCCTTTGTCCTCTGTTATCTCTCTAACTCTTTCAACAACATTTTCTGTTTTATAGTTTATTATGTGCTCACAACCACTATCTTTTGCAAGTTGAGCTTTTTCTTCGTTACTCACTGTACCGATCATTTTACAACCAACTGATTTTGCCCATTGTGAAGCAATTAGCCCAAGCCCTCCAGCAGCAGCATGGAAGAGAATGTGCTCATCTTTTTTAATTTTATATAATCGTTCAAACAAATACTCTACAGTCATGCCACGAAGCAGCATTGATGCCGCAATATCTTCGGCAATGCCTTCGGGCAACTTAATTAAACTTGAAGCAGGGAAGTCTCTAATTTCGCAATAAGCTCCAAGAGGGGCTCCTGCATAACAAACCCTGTCGCCAATGCTGAAATCATTTGCATTGTTGCCAACCTCTACTACTTCACCAGCGGCTTCTAGGCCAGGACAGACGGGAGGATCTTTGGGCAATGGGTATAACCCGTTTCGATGATAAATATCAATATAATTTAAACCAACAGA
>JASLYC010000029.1 GCA_030739975.1 Gammaproteobacteria bacterium | reverse complement strand
TGTAGAAATAATCTTTTTAAGCCTTTATTGTGTACCTTTTCCTCAAATATTTTGTCTCCATATTTATCGTCACCTGCAATTGAATGGTTTGCATATTTTGCGTGTGCCCTTATTTGATGAGTACGACCGGTCTCTATTATTACTTCAACTAGACTAGCCTCAAAGTTATCTTTATGGAAATTTTTTACTGGCTGAAAATGACTAATAGCTTGTTTGCCTTTATTATCAATAACCGTATATCGAGAATTGTTATATAGTGGAGCATCTATAGTATGTCTCTTCTTTGACCATACACCTTTGACTAAAGCAGTGTAGCGTTTTTCCATTTGACGATTTCGAAGTTGCTCGTTAAGACTTTTTAAAACATTGCGTTTTTTTGCAATCATTAGTAGTCCTGAGGTTGAGCGATCAAGTCTATGAACTAATTCAATCGGACTACTGTACATATCCCTTAATGCCTCGATAACTCCAGTACTTATACCACTACCGCTATGAACAGCTAGTCCACTCGGTTTGTTAATTATTATCATTCCACTATCCTCAAACAGGATGGAATCTTGAAGTAGCTTTTTTAGGTTATCTGATGTAGAAATATCTATTGAATTAGATACACGAATAGGAGGTATTCTTACAACATCGTTAATCTGTAATTTATAATCAGCTTTCTTTCTCCCTTTGTTGACTCGTACTTCGCCCTTGCGTATTACTCTATAAATATGTGACTTTGGGACGCCCTTGAGATGCTTTATCAAGTAGTTGTCCAAGCGCTGACCTTTTGAAAACTCATCAACTGTTTGGAAAGAAACTGTCATTATTTTCTAGATAAAAATAAATTATTGAAGTTTTCAGTGGTTACCCGTGCAATATCATTTACACTCACTCCACGAATCTCTGCTATTTTTTCAGCTATATAGTATGTATACGCAGGAGTGTTTGGCTTTCCTCTATATGGAACAGGGGTAAGGTATGGTGAATCTGTTTCAATAAGTAAACGATTACTAGGCACTTTTTTGGCTACCTCTCGCAGTTCTATTGCACTATTAAATGTAACAATTCCTGAAAAAGAAATATAAAAACCCAAGTCTAGTGCCGCTTCAGCTGTCTCCCAGTCTTCACTAAAGCAATGCATTACTCCCTTCTCAGCTTTTTCTTTATGCATTATTTTTATAGTGTCTTTTTTAGCATCACGTGTATGAACAATCATTGGCTTACCAGATATGTTGGATGCATGGATATGCCTAATAAAGCGCTCTCTTTGCCATTCAGAATTGTCTTTATCAATATGAAAATAATCAAGCCCAGTTTCACCGATAGCAATTATGTTGTCATTATCTGCTAATTTTAATAGCTCATTTACTGAAGGATCCCTTGAGTTTTGCGATGTAGGATGAACTCCAACCGAGGCATATATCTCATTATAATCCTCTGCCAGAGATAGGACATCGTTAAAGTTTTCAAGGTCAATACAGACACACAAGAATTCTTTAACTGAATACTCCTTCGCATGCTCAAGCATACTTTTAATGCTACCACCAAAAGGCTCAAGACTGATACGATCTATATGGCAATGTGAATCAATAATTTTCATAGACTATAAGTCCAATTATTAAAGTAAATTTATTGCTAGCATTATACGATTTAGGATTTTTATGCACAAGAGATTATTTAGTTATAGTGTCAATCTTTATCTATATTGTTGTAAATAATAAAGCTGAAAAAATAACTGCATTACTAGTGTCAGATATATTTTGTATTTATCTGCAATAAGAAACGAGCGTCGGAAACATAAGGCACAAAAATTTTATGTTTCTTGATAACAATGTCTTTCAATTTTTCCTTCTCAAAGTGTTCGCCTTTCATCAATAAGTAATGCCCATCGCCACACAGAAGATGCTTAGTAAGTGCGATAGTGTCCTCAACCCCTGAAAATGCTCTTGAAATTATTTGACCATAGCATGATTTGGTTATATGAGACTCAACCCTTTCGTTTATAACTCTAAGGTTATTAATTCTTAATTGTGATTTTACAAACCTCATAAAGTGGCACTTCTTACCCACACTATCAATAACACTAACATCTATGTTTGGTCTCATAATAGCTATAACTATGCCTGGTAAACCTGCTCCTGAGCCCACATCAAGAATCGAGCTATCGTCAACATAATGCAAAACTGAAAGGCTATCTAGTAAGTGCTTTTTTACTACCTCTGAAGGGCTTGTTATGGCGCTTAAGTTATATGTTTTATTCCATTTAATCATCAACTCTGTATAACTTAATAAATCTTTAGATTGACTTTCGGTAAGTTGGATGTGCATTTGCTTTGAGCCATCTAATAATAAATTTATTAGTTCACTCATACATTCTCTTTGTAGGTCTTTAAGTAAACCAATAAAATAGAAATTGAAGCGGGGGTTACGCCCTGAATTCTACTAGCTTGACCAATAGTTTCCGGCATATAGAGTTTAAGCTTTTGCCTCACCTCAGATGAAAGTGCCTTTATTGAGTCGTAGTCTATATTATTAGGAAGAATAGTTTTTTCATTTCTTCTATATTTTTCAATTTCATCAAGCTGGCGCTTAATATAGCCTTCATACTTTACTTGATTCTCTATCTGACTAATTATGGTCGAATCTTCTAAAAAAGGCTTACCGTTGTCTATTTGACTCAATAACTTATAATCAACTTTTGGTCTTTTAAGGAGTTCTTCCAAGGAATACTCATGACTAAGTTTAATATTTAATACTTCACTGGCCTGTTTATCATTCGCTTGTATCCATACACTTTTTAGGCGCTTTGTTTCTTTTTTGACTGATTCATACTTTTGATTAAATGACTGCCAAAATTTATCATCAATTAAACCGATGCTTCTTGCCTCAGGAGTTAAACGCTGATCAGCATTATCTTCTCTTAAAAGTAATCTATACTCTGCACGTGAAGTAAACATGCGGTAGGGCTCATTAGTGCCCTTGGTAATTAAATCATCAACCATGACTCCAATGTATGATTTGTCCCGTTTAGGCAACCAGCATTCTTTTTCTTGTACCGCAAGAGCGGCATTTATTCCTGCCAATAACCCTTGGGCAGCTGCCTCTTCATAACCAGTTGTTCCGTTAATTTGGCCGGCAAAATACAGTCCTGATATTTTCTTTACTTCCAGTGTTTGTTTCAACCCTCTTGGATCAAAGAAGTCATACTCAATAGCATAACCTGGGCGCATGATTATTGCGTTTTCAAAACCTTTTATGGAATGAATAAATTCTGCTTGTACTTCATATGGCAATGACGTTGATACGCCATTAGGGTAGACCTCGTTGGTAGTTAAACCTTCTGGTTCAACAAAAATCTGATGTGAATCTTTGTCACTAAACCTTACCACTTTATCCTCGATTGATGGGCAATATCTTGGACCAACTCCTTCTATCTTACCACTATACATTGGTGAATCTTTAAGGCCTTTTCTAATATGTTCATGAGTTTGAGAGTTTGTATGCGTTATATAGCAAGGTATTTGTTCTGGATGGTCTGATTCTTTTCCCATAAATGAAAATGTTGGTAAGGGAAAGTCTCCTAACTGCTTTTGTAAAATATCATAGTTAATAGTTCGTCCATCCAGCCTAGGTGGAGTTCCGGTCTTTAGCCTTCCTACGCCCAAATCATAGGACTTTAATTTATCAGATAAAACGTTTGCTGGAGCATCTCCAGCTCGACCGCCCTGATAATTAGATTTCCCAATATGAATTACTCCACCTAAAAAAGTGCCAGAAGTAAGGACAACCTTTTTGGCAAATAATTTCAACCCCATTTGCGTTATAACTCCCTTTATTTCGTCATTCTTGATGATTAAATCATCAACAGCCTGTTGAAATATGGATAGATTTTGTTGATTTTCGAGTTCAAAACGAATAGCAGCTTTATATAAAATTCTATCAGCTTGTGCTCGTGTTGCCCTTACTGCAGGACCTTTAGATGCGTTCAATGTTCTAAACTGTATTCCTGACTTGTCGATAGCCCTAGCCATCACGCCTCCCATAGCGTCAATCTCTTTAACTAGATGTCCCTTTCCTAGACCGCCAATAGCTGGATTGCAGCTCATTTGCCCTAAAGTTTCTATGTTATGAGTAACAAGCAAGGTTTTTACTCCAATTCTTGCTGACGCTAGAGCTGCCTCTGTTCCGGCGTGCCCTCCGCCAACAACAATAACTGAATATTCGTTTGAATTATTTATTTTACTCATAAGCAAAAAAGGCTCGTTGAACGAGCCTTTTTGATTTAGCTGTTATATAGTTATTTTACTTTAGCATCTAGTTCGCCAGCTGCATATCTTTGACTCATTACATCCAAAGAAGATGCGGTTATTTTATCAGCATATCCTGTAGTTCCAAAAGCTTCAAATCTAGCTACACAAATTTCTGACATAGCAACTGTTGACTCTTTCAAAAATTTACGTGGATCGAAGTTTGAAGCATTCTCACTCATATGCCTACGAATTGCACCAGTTGATGCCATACGCAAGTCTGTATCAATATTTACTTTCCTTACTCCGTTCTTAATGCCTTCCTGAATCTCTTCGACTGGAACACCGAATGTTTTACCCATATCGCCGCCATAATTATTTATTATTGCTAGCCAATCCTGAGGAACTGAAGATGAGCCATGCATAACTAAATGAGTATTTGGCAATCTTTGATGGATTTCTTTTATTCTGTCAATTCTTAAAACTTCACCTGTAGGCTCCTGAGTAAACTTGTAAGCACCATGAGATGTTCCTATTGCAATTGCAAGAGCATCAACATTAGTCTCCTTAACAAAATCAGCGGCTTCTTCTACAGAAGTGAGCAGCATATCTAAATCTAACTGGCCATCAGCGCCATGGCCGTCCTCTTCTCCCATCATTCCTGTTTCTAATGATCCTAGACATCCCAGTTCGCCTTCAACCGAGACGCCTCCAGCATGAGCCATATCAACAACTGTCTTAGTAACGTCTACATTATATTCAAATGACGATGGTGTTTTCATGTCTGCCATCAAAGAGCCATCCATCATAACTGACGAGAAACCAGATTGTATTGAACGCAAACATACTGATGGCTCTGAACCGTGGTCTTGATGCATCACAACGGGAATGTGCGGATACATTTCAATTGCAGCAGAAATCAAATGACGTAGGAAGGGTTCTCCTGCATAGGAACGCGCTCCCGCAGACCCCTGCATAATAACTGGACTATTAGTTTTGTCTGCAGCAGACATAATGGCATGAACTTGTTCCATATTGTTAACATTGAATGCAGGCATACCATAACCATTTTCAGCTGCATGATCTAGTAATTCTCTCATAGAAATAATCATATTTTTCTCCTTTGTTTTACTTGTTTAATAATTAGAGTCGCCGACACAAAGAATCTTCATCATATTTGTTCCTCCTGATTTGTCCTTGTGCATACCTTTGGTTAATACTACCAAATCTCCTTTAGTTACGACCTCTCTTTTTGTTAATGTTTCAATAACCTTTTCGTTTACCTTGTCCCATTCGCTACTACTATGTTTCTCAATACTGCAAGGATATACTCCACGATAAAGAGTTACTTTTTGTAATGTTTCTATATTGTATGAGATTGCAAATATAGATATGTTTGAACTAATTCTAGACATCCAAAGCGAAGTCTTGCCTGTTTGTGTCAAGGTTGCAACTACCTTAGCATTAATGTGATTGGCTGCATACATAGAGCTCATAGCTATAGTTTCATCAACAAATTTAAAGCTTTCATGGAGGCGATGATGAGAAACCTTTGCTATTGGGTTTTTTTCAGCTTCTAGGCAGACTTCGTTCATTGTTTTAACTGCATTAACCGGAAAATTACCTGCTGCTGTTTCAGCAGACAGCATTACCGCATCAGTACCATCCAATACAGCATTAGCAACATCAAAAACTTCTGCTCTTGTCGGAATAGGGCTGTCTATCATAGATTCTAACATCTGGGTTGCTGTGATAACAATTCGGTCATTAGCTCTAGCTAGCTGGATTAATCTTTTTTGTTGTGCTGGTAATTGTGGGTCTCCTATTTCAACGCCCAGGTCTCCTCTTGCAACCATAATTCCAGCTGATTCAACAATAATACCTTTTATAACTTCATCATCTAGTGCTTCAGCACGTTCAATTTTAGCAATAACCCCTGCATTTGAACCTGCCTCTTTAAGCAACTTTTTAGTTTCACGAACATCGTCAGCACTAACCGGGAATGACAATGCAACATAATCTGCTTTAGCTTTAGCAGCTATCAATATGTCTTTTTTGTCTTTTTCAGTTAATGCGTTTGCAGATAAACCTCCTCCACGAAGATTTATTCCTTTGTTGTCTGAAAGTATGCCTGCTTGGAGGACTTTTGTAGCAATTTTCTTGCCTTGTATTGATATAACCTCGAGTACAACCTTGCCATCATCGATTAGCAATACATTGCCTGGCTTGACATCTGTAGGTAGTCTTTTGTATGCTATGCCAACAGAGTTTTGATCGCCTGAATTTTCATCTAATTCAGCATCCAAAATAAATCTATCGCCGATACTTAACTTTACTTTGACTCCATTTTTGAAAGCAGCTATACGAATTTTTGGACCCTGCAAATCCATCAAAACACCTACATAGGTATCGTTTTTTTTGGCCCAATCACGTGAAGCATTTACCCTTGCTAAATGCTCACCCTCAGAGCCATGAGAGAAATTTATTCGTACTACGTTGGCACCTGCCTTCAGAATACTTGACAGAACTCCATCGACATCAGTTGCTGGCCCTAATGTTGCTAATATTTTTGTTCTTCTTGGCAAAAGCTACTCCGAAGCTCTTTGTTGTAATATTTCTACTGCAGGTAATATTTTACCCTCCAAAAACTCTAAAAAGGCACCTCCACCTGTGGATATATAACTTATCCTTTCTTCTATTCCATACTTATCAACAGCAGCCAATGTGTCGCCTCCACCTGCTATCGAAAAAGCGTTTGAATCAGCAATAGACTTAGCCAGTGTTTTAGTGCCATCTCCGAACTGGTCAAATTCAAATACTCCAACAGGCCCATTCCAAACTATTGTGCCTGCATTTTTCATAATTTCAGTCAAATAATTAGCAGATTCAGGACCTATATCGAAAATCATATCATCATCACTCACTTTGGATGATTTTTTAGTTTCTGCTAGTGCGCTTTCAGAAAACTCTTTACCAATAACTACATCAGTAGGTACAGGTATTTCGCAATCTTGCATTAACTTTTGTGCCGTTGGTATTAGGCTTTCTTCACATAAGGACTTTCCAACATTGTTACCCTGAGCAGCTATAAAAGTGTTAGCAATTCCACCTCCAACAACTAACTGGTCAACAATTTTTGATAACGACTCTAGTACTGTCAATTTAGTAGACACTTTAGAGCCTCCGACAATTGCCACCATAGGTCGCTTAGGATTGTCTAAAGCTTTTCCTAGCGCTTCAAGTTCTCCTGAAAGTAGCGGTCCAGCACAAGCAATTTTTGCATACTTCGCAACACCATGGGTAGATGCCTGTGCACGATGAGCTGTACCAAAAGCGTCCATTGCAAAAATATCACAAATAGCTGCTATACGCTCTGACAATGAGTCATCATTCGACATTTCTCCAACATTGAAACGAACATTCTCACATAAAACTACATCACCAGCATTAAGATCAACACCATTTAGCCAGTCACTCTCAAGTCTTACATTGATATTAAGTAGTTCAGTTAACCTATCTGCAACAGGTTGTAAGCTAAACTCATCACTAGGTTGGCCCTCAACTGGACGCCCCCTGTGTGACATTAGTATTACTTTCGCGCCCTTTCTTATTGCCATCTCAATAGTTGGAATAGACGCTTTGATTCTTTTGTCGCTTGTAACTATGCCATTTTTTATAGGTACATTTAGGTCTTGACGTATTAGTACTTTTTTGGAATTTAAATCTAAATCTGATAAATTAATAACTGACATAACTTCCTCTAAATGTAATATTTATTTACTAATTTAATAATAAACAATCTTAAAAAAATATTTTATTATCTATATTCATGTGGGATTTTGTGTTGGTTCAAACAATAATCACCAACACAAAATCAAAGCTTATAAGTTACGGTGAGTTATCGCACCGTAATAGTTTAAGTTAAGCTATATGTTTTACTAAACGAAGCATGTTACAAGTGTATCCATACTCGTTGTCATACCAAGAAACAACCTTAACAAAGGTGTCGTCAAGTGCGATACCAGCTCCAGCATCAAATATAGAAGATGCGCTAATTCCACGAAAATCAGAAGAAACAACCATCTCTTCAGTGTATTGTAGTGTTCCTATCATTGAGCCTTCAGAGGCCTCCTTTACTGCTGAACATATGTCATCATAGGTTGCTGAATTCTCTAGTTCGCATGTAAGATCAACAACAGAAACGTCAACAGAAGGAATACGGAAAGCCATACCTGTTAGTTTGCCGTTAAGTTCAGGTAAAACTACTCCTACCGCTTTAGCTGCGCCCGTTGATGATGGGATTATATTTTCAAACACTGAACGTCCACCCCTCCAATCTTTAACAGAAGGACCGTCAACCGTTTTTTGGGTTGCTGTTGATGCATGAACTGTAGTCATTAGGCCTCTCTTCAGACCCCAATTATCATTAATAATTTTAGCAATTGGAGCTAAACAGTTAGTAGTGCAAGACGCTGCGGAAATAATCTTTTGCCCGTTATATTCGTTATGGTTAACGCCATACACAAACATTGGTGTGCCGTCTTTAGATGGTGCAGACTGAACTACTTTCTTTGCTCCAGCATCTAAATGAGCCTGGCAACTCTCTTCTGTTAGGAAGAACCCTGTACAATCAATAGCTACATCAACGTCAATATCTCCCCACGCAAGATCTGCAGGGTTACGTTCGGCTGAGAGACGAATCTTCTTGCCGTTAATCACAAAGTTGTCACCATCTACATTTACTTCACCATCAAAACGCCCATGAGCCGTATCATATTTAAGCATGTAAGCCAAATAATCGTTATCCAATAGATCGTTAATGCCGACCACTTCTAGCTCTGGAAAGTCTTTTGAAATTGCACGAAAAACCATTCGACCAATACGCCCAAAACCATTAATACCTATCTTTATTGCCATTATCTTATACTCCTTATTCCTATTTTTATTTATTATACCAATTTGGTATACATTTATAAATTAAGTGGGTACATCCTTCCACCTTATTTAATCTGTTTTCTAGTTCACATTATTTGCAAATCTAGGTTTATTTAAATCAACTTATTGTATTTTTTGGCGTTAATCAATTTTATATTATTGACTTTGTCAATGTGTATCATAACGTGGCAAAAAAATACAGCTCAGTACTAAAGTTAACTACTAGATAAGCTGTAACTTATCCTATCAGTGCTCTTGCCCTTGTAACAACATTGTCGACTGTAAAGCCAAACTCTTCAAATAACTGATTAGCAGGTGCAGACTCTCCGAATGTTGTCATGCAAATAATGTCTCCATCTAGACCAACATATTTGTACCAGCCATCGCCAACATTGGCTTCGATTGCAAGACGTTTAACTCCTGGTGTTAATACTGAATCCTTGTATGACTGATCCTGCTCATCATAAGCATCAGTACAAGGCATAGACACTACACGAACATTCTCCTGCATAGATTCTGCAGCCTCAATAGCTATTCCTACTTCAGAACCTGTGGCAATAAATATTATATCTGCATCACCTTCACAATCTCTTATAACGTAAGCTCCCTTTTCAATATTTTTTACTTGCTCAGTACTCCTTTCAATTGGGGTTAAGTTTTGGCGTGAAAAAACTAGTGCAGTTGGGGCTTCTTTGCGAAGCATAGCCATCTTCCATGAAACAGCTGACTCTATAGCGTCACAACCTCTCCAGGTATGAAAGTTAGGAATCATGCGTATTGTTGCTAACTGCTCAACTGGCTGGTGTGTAGGGCCATCTTCGCCCAAACCAATAGAGTCATGAGTGTATACATATATGGCTCCAATCTTCATTATTGCTGACATTCTTAATGCATTACGCATAAACTCCATAAACATAAAAAATGTTCCACTGTATGGCTTAAAGCCCCCATGCAATACCATACCATTAACCATATGGGCCATCCCAAATTCACGAACCCCCCAAGATATATAGTTGCCATTAGCATTTTCAGCGTTAACCTTAACTGATCCTGACCAGTTAGTTAGATTAGAGCCTGTAAGGTCTGCTGAACCTCCAAAAAGCTCTGGAACAATAGGTCCCATAGCTTCTATTGCATTTTGTGATGCCTTTCTTGAGGCAATGTTAGGCATTTCGTCCTGAGTCTTGGCAATGAAATTATCCATTTCAATTTCGAAGTTAGCTGGCAAATCTCCAGCCATGCGACGCTTAAATTCACTAGCTTCATGAGGAAATTCAGCTTCATAAGCTATAAACTTACCGTTCCAGTTTGACTCGTCTGTAGAGCCCTTCTCTGTATGATCCCATCCAGCATAAATATCATCAGGTATCGCAAATGGTTCGCTGTCCCAGCCTAAGGCTTCACGGGTAGCAGCAATTTCATCATCCCCTAGTGGCGCTCCATGGCAATCATGCGTTCCTGAAAGGTTAGGAGACCCATAACCTATAGTTGTTCTTGTACAAATAAGTGAAGGTCTAGAATTATCTGACTTGGCTTCAATGATAGCAGAGTTTATTGAGTCTGCATCGTGCCCATCTACGTCACGCATAACTTGCCAACCGTAAGATTCAAATCTAGTCGCTACATCTTTCTCCATCCAGTCTGTTATATGACCGTCAATAGAAATATCATTGTCATCCCAAAAGGCTATCAACTTACCAAGACCTAAAGTGCCTGCCATTGCGCATGACTCGTGAGAAAGGCCTTCCATTAAGCAGCCATCGCCCATAAACACCCAGGTATGATGGTCAACAATTTCATGCCCTGGCTTATTAAATTGCGCTGCCAAAGTACGCTCAGCAATCGCCATACCAACTGCATTAGTTATGCCCTGACCTAAAGGACCTGTAGTGGTTTCAATGCCTTCTGCATAGCCATATTCTGGATGCCCTGCTGTTTTAGAGTGTAGCTGCCTAAAATCTTTAATATCATCAATACTTAAATCAAACCCAGTAAGATGTAGTAAGGAATAGATTAGCATTGAACCATGACCATTAGATAGCACGAAACGGTCTCTATCTGCCCATTTAGAACTTTTTGGGTTGTACTTTAAGTGGTCATTCCAAAGAACCTCTGCAATATCTGCCATACCCATTGGAGCACCTGGGTGGCCTGAATTTGCTTTCTGAATAGCATCCATACTAAGAGCACGGATTGCATTTGCTAAATCTCTGCGTGATGGCATATTAATCCCTCGAACAAAACCTAAGAATTATACATGCAAACTAAAAAATGTTTATATCTCTAAAGTATTGTTTTTTTCAATTAGAGTTGAAATTTTTTTTTAACTTAGGCTATAAGCCTAGTCTTCAGGCTCGCTAGAAACTATTGCACCACCACGGTATTGAACTGTCTTTTCGATTTCGCCATTATCATTCCAAACTGTTACAAGGCCTTCTAACTTGTCATCAACATAGTTTCCCTGTATTTGTTTTTGTCCACTACCAGACCAGCGAACGAAATTGCCATTTTTTTTGCCATCCTTATAATTGGTTTCAGTTATTTTATTACCGTCTTCATTCCATCTAATAAGTTCTCCTTGCAAGATTCCATCCTTATGGTTTGACTCGATATGCTTTTTGCCATTTTCGTACCACTGAATTTGTTTGCCCTCTCTATTATTATTTTTCATGTAGACTTCTAATCTCTTTTGTCCGCTCTCATACCACTCTATCTGCATTCCATGCATGGCACTATTTTTATATTGTGTTTGTAGCTTTAATTGTCCGCTCTTATACCACTGCTTTTCTGAGCCATGTGGATTTCCATTTGAAAAATTTATCTCGATCTCTTTTTGTCCTTCAGTATAAAACTGGGTGAATAAACCGTGAATTTTTCCATTTACAAAGTTGACCTGTTGCTTTATATTTTGGTCGGGATAGAATGACTCGTATCTGCCTGTATAAGGCTCATTTTCACCCACAGCATAAACAATATTGTCTCGCGGCTCAATTTTATATATCACCCTTTCAGCTGCAACTAAAGAGTTACATATAAAGGCAAATAATAACACTTTAAATATAGTTCTCACGGCTTCGAATTTATTATTTGATAGCTATTGCAGACTAATATACTCTTATATCTATATATATACAAAGTATCTATGCAAAAATAATACATA
>JASLYC010000028.1 GCA_030739975.1 Gammaproteobacteria bacterium | reverse complement strand
CAACCAACTTCAATACCGTAATTATCTAGTTGCATTACTTTGGCGCCATTACTGGTAATAGTTTGAAATATTTGGTGCATTTGCTGCACGCCTGTCATTTGTCCAACATGCAATCCCATATTAGCAACCTCTAACATATCATGCTTCCCAAGGCTATACCATGGGTCCATTACACAGTCATGTCCAAAAGCAACATTAATATTACTATCTAACAACTCTTTAACTCGTGTCATTCCTCTGCGCTTAGGATAGAGATCATGGCGACCTTGTAGGGTAATATTTATTAATGGGTTGGCTACAACTTGTAAGTCAGCATCTCGCAATAATGGCATTAATTTGCTCACGTAATAATTATCCATTGAGTGCATGGATGTTAAGTGTGAACCCGTAACTCTGCCCTGCAAACCCAAGCGTTGTGCTTCAAACGCCAACGTTTCAACATGTCTAGACATTGGGTCATCAGATTCATCACAATGCATATCAACTAATAATCCATGTTTTGCCGCTATCTCACATAACAATTTAATAGACAAAGAGCCTTCGTTCATAGTGCGCTCAAAGTGTGGAATACCGCCAACAACTTCTACACCTTTTTTTAATGCCCTATCAAGGTTTTCAATAGAGTTTTTATAGCGCAAATATCCATTTTGTGGAAATGCAACTAGTTGAATATCTATCCAATTCCGCATTTCTTTACGTAACTCTAATAGCGCTTCAACTGCTAACAATCGATCGTCACTTATATCTACATGACTGCGAATTGCCAAACAGCCATTTGCGATTGCCCAATGACATAGTTTACGGGCGCGTTTTTTTATAACTTCTATAGTTAAATGCGGTTTCAGTTCGTCCCATAGTTGAATACCTTCAAGTAAAGTGCCACTTTCATTAAAACGTGGCTGGCCTAAGGTTAGAGTAGCATCCAAATGAAAATGGCTATCCACATGCCCCGGAGAAACTAGTTTATCTGTCGTATCAATACTATTTGCTGCATCGCCAGCGATGTTTTTTTCAACAGCTACTATTTTTTTATTTTGAATAGCGATATCAACATTCTCACGACCATCCGGAAGATTGGCGTTTTTTATAAGTAAGTCAAGCATTAGATACGATCTCCTTGTCTAAATGGTACTAATAATGCCTTAGGATAGGCGGCTCTTCGTGCAACAAGCATCATCGCAACTATGCTGAGAAAGTATGGCATCATAGAAAAAATTTGATATGGAATAACATCTGCGCCTATTAATTGCGCCCTAATTTGTAATGCTTCAAATAATGCAAATAAAATTGCCCCCAAGAAGGCTTTACCCGGTCTCCAAGACGCAAAAATAACCAGCGCGATGCAGATCCAGCCTCTGCCGTTAATCATACCAAAATAAAAAGCATCAAATGCGGACATAGTTAAAAATGCACCCCCAATTGCCATCAAAGCACTTCCGACCATGACTGCACCAGTGCGAATTAATAATACATTAATACCTTGGGCCTCATTAGCAACTGGATTTTCTCCTGCCATTCTAATTGTTAAACCAATTGGCATTTTATAAAGCACATAGAAAGTGACTATTACCAATATGTATGCTAAATACGTTAATGCGGATTGGTTAAAGAAAGCCTCTCCAATAATTGGGATTGAAGATAGCACGGGCACTTCAAATGCGATGAATGGTACAATTTTGGGTGGCGTAGTGCTGAATGGTATCAGCATTGTATATGCATAATAACTAATGGACGAGGCTAGCAAGGTAATTCCGATTCCGCTAACATGTTGAGACAATCCAAGATAGACCACTAATATGCTATGCAGAAAGCCAAATAGCATTCCTACTATAGCAACAAATACTACCCCGCCCCATAGCTCTCCACCTTGATAAACCCATATCCAGCCGGCCATTGCCCCAATTGTCATTATGCCTTCAATTCCTAGATTCAATACTCCTGCTCGCTCACAAATCAACTCACCCAATGTAGCAAAAATTAATGGGGTTGCAATCCTTATTACAGATGCCCATAAACCCGCTGTCAACATCATTTCAAATAATTCCATCATAATTATTTACCCCATACAATACGGAATCGTGTCAGCATAGCTCCAACTAGAACCGATAATAAAGATATGGCAACTAAAATATCTGCAATATAGTTAGGTATGTTTACCGTTCGACTCATCGCATCAGCACCGACATAAATTGACGCTAGAAATATAGCTGAGACAATTACTCCAATAGGATGCAATTGTGCAAGCATTGCAACTGCTATTCCCGTATAACCAAAGCCTGGCGACAAAGTTAAAGTTAAATAGCCTTTTAGTCCCGCAACCTCGCTAACTCCTGCCATACCTGCCAGTCCACCACTAAAAAGGGCTACCATCAATACTGATTTATTGATCGATATCCCAAAAAAAGTTGAGGCTTGCTGGTTGTATCCAACCGCTCGTATTTCATACCCCCAAACCGTAAAGCGAAGTATAGCCCACATTACAACTGACATTACTAGGGCAATAATGATTCCAAAATGCAATCTACTCTTAGCAACGATAGTTGGCAAAACGCCATTATCAATAATTCGTGCAGCCTGAGGCCATCCCATAGCCATAGGGTCCTTCCAAGGCCCTTCAAGCAACATATTCACAAATAGTAAAATTACAAAATTCAGTAACAGGGTAGTTACCACTTCATCCACTTTCATATGGGTTTTAAGAACAACTGGCACCAACAAAATTAAACAGCCCCCCAAAGCACCTGCAATAAACAACATTGGTATCATGATCGGCGCAGGCAAATCAATCACCCCAGTACCAACCAAGGTTGCCGCCATAGCGCCACAATATAATTGCCCCTCTGCGCCAATATTCCAAAATTTAGCTCGAAATGCAACGGCAGCAGCTAAACCTGTAAAAATTAGTGGGGTTGCCCTTGCCAAGGATTCAGTAATTGCAAAAGTTGAACCTAAAGAACCTTTAATTAAAGCTATATAAGCAGTAATTGGAGATTCACCTGCCCAAATTATAAAAAAGGCACCAATAATAAAAGCAACCCCAATAGAAAGTATGGGCAGTAATGCAATTAACCATACAGGCGCATCTCTTCTTGTTTTAAGCCTCATGCAAACTTTCCGCTTTCACTTCACCGCTCATCATAAGGCCGACTTGATTTATATTGACTGTATTACTATCAAAAGGTCCTTGTAATTTCCCTTCAAATATCACTGCAATACGGTCAGACAATTCAAAAATTTCATCCAAGTCTTCACTAATTAGCAATACCCCAGCACCTTGTGTTTTAGCATCTATTATTTGCTGCTGTACAAAACTGATAGCGCCTTCGTCTAGGCCTCTTGCAGGCTTATTTGCAATTATAAAACGTGGGTTATTCGATAAACTTCTTGCAAGAATTAACTTCTGAATATTGCCGCCAGACAATAATCTAGTAGATGCAAATGGGCCTTCACAACGAATATCGTATTCTTGAATTAATTTTTCAGCATTACTAACTGCCTGCTTTTTGTCGATAATAAATCCTGATTTGGCTTTAGAGCGCAATTCCTCACCAAGGAAATTTTCCCATAGTTCCATTTCTCCTATAATGCCCTCATTTGTGCGGTCTTCTGGAATCCGTGCGACTCCAGATTCTGTAAGATAACAGGGATCATATTTAACTAAATTCTTTCCAAACAGCTTAAATTCCCCAGAGCTTGGGGAGGCCAATCCTTGTAAAATTGAAGCTAGTCCAGCCTGGCCATTACCCGCAACTCCAGCCAGACCAACAATTTCTTTTTCATGTATTTTAAGGTTTATATCAGAAAGCGCAGTCGAGCGCTCGCTCGCATTTAAACATACATTATTAAGCTCTAAGACCGCCTTGCCGATTTTCAATTTTTCATACGATGGTCGTGTAACTTTGCGTCCCACCATCATTTCTGCGAGAGACTCCTTACTTGCATTTTCAGTGGCTACCTCTCCTACTAATTTGCCGTCACGTAGAACTACAATTCGATCACTAATTTCTAAAATTTCATGTAATTTGTGCGATATAAACATTATTGATAAACCAGCATTTACCATTTCCTTGAGTACTTTGAAAAGCTGTTTAGTCTCTTGCGGAGTGAGAACTGCAGTCGGTTCATCAAGTATCAAAATACTTGCATCACGATAGAGTGCTTTTATTATTTCAACTCGCTGTTTTTCGCCAACCGTTAAATCGGCTACTTTAGCATCTGGATTAATTAACAAGCCGAAACGCTTTGATAGTGTTTTAAGTTTTTTATACGCTTGTTTTTTTTGACTCCAAAGTCTAATTAAAGGCTCGGTGCCAAGAATAATATTTTCTAATACAGTAAGATTATCCGCTAACGTGAAATGCTGGTGAACCATGCCAATTCCAGCATCTAGGGAGGCTCTTGTTGAGCCTGGTGTTAATCTTTGACCCTCAACCTCGATAAACCCTTTGTCACTAATATAGTGTCCAAAGAGTATATTCATTAATGTGGTCTTACCTGCACCATTTTCACCCAACACAGATAATATTTCACCCTCACCTAGTGAGAGTGAAATATTGTCATTTGCTACAACAGAACCAAAATTCTTGCAAATTTTGGAAAATTGTAACTTCTTCATCTGATAGTTTTAGTAAGTTGATTTTGGCTCGTCGTCATTAATTTCAACTACAAGACTACCGCCTAGGATTTTTCTAGACATTGATCCTACTTTAGCTTTAACATCACTTGCAATCCTACTATCAAACTCATAGTAAGGCGCTAAAGAAGATCCGCCTTTTTGCATCATGGTCCATTCTTTGTAATCCTCTGCTTCGAAGGTACCAGCTTTAACACGGGAGATTGCATGATCAATTGCGTTTTCCATATGCCATAAAGCAGATGTGACCACGACATCTGTGCCGTTTTCCTCTTGATTCATGTCATTAACATTACCAAATGCAAGTATGCCTTTGTCTCTTGCAGCATCCACTACACCAGCACGTTCTGCATACAAGACATCAACACCTGCTTCTATTTGAGCAAATGCAGCTTCTTTTGCTTTCGGTGGATCATACCAAGAGCCAATAAAGCTAACCTTAAACTCAACATCATGGTTAACTGACCTTGCACCAGCCATAAACGCGTGGAACAAACGGTTTACTTCACCAATTGCATAACCGCCAACCATACCAATTTTATTAGTTTCAGTCATGCCTCCAGCAATAATCCCCATCAAATAGCAAGGCTCATGAATATAATTATCAAATACTGAAAAATTGCTACCATGTTCACCACCATAACCACTACCAGGATCTCCCATTAGATATGCTATGTTTGGATAGTCATCTGCTACTTTTCTAGCCTCAGCGCTAATGCCAAAAGCTTCACCAACTACAAGTTCCACTCCACTTTCAGAATATTCACGTAAAACTCGAACATAATCAGTATTTGAAACTTTTTCTGAAAACACATATTCAATTTCACCTGCATCCGTTGCCGCTTGTAACGCTAGATGCAATCTTGCATCCCATTTTTGTTGTAATGGTTGGGTATATATACCTGCGACTTTTATTTTGTCTGCCAGTACTTGTCCAGTCAAAAGAAAGCTACATAA
>JASLYC010000027.1 GCA_030739975.1 Gammaproteobacteria bacterium | reverse complement strand
AAAAAAATAACACCATTAGTCGTTTTAAGGGCTTTATTCTTGTATCAGTTTTTTGTTATTATATGTGGATTCTGTTTTGAAACTATCAAATTTGAGAGCAAGACACAATAACAATTTCTAGGTATTTGGCTTCATGTTTAGAGAAATTAATTAGTTCAACTGTAATATACCTAGAGGGAGAACTTGGGGCTGGAAAAACAACATTAGCTAGAGGGCTTATTCAATGGTATGGCTTTGCCCGTGTAAAGAGCCCTACCTATACCTTAGTTGAGAGCTATCAAAATGACAAAGTTAATATACACCACTTCGACTGTTACCGCATATCAGACCCTGAAGAATTAGAGTACATAGGGATTCGAGAGTACTCAGATCATGGCAATATACAATTAATTGAATGGCCAAAGTTTGGCAAAGGAGCTATACCAAAGGCTGATATTATCATTACAATTAGTGGTAATGATAACTATAGAGACATGCTATTTAATGCCAATACAGAGAAAGGGTCAAGGTTGTTGCAATGCTTAGAACTACAGTATTTCTAATTTCCTTATTAAGTCTTATTAATTGCTATGCAGATAGTAGAACAACTCTATATGATTTCCGCTATTGGACTTCGCCTGAACATACAAGGATAGTTATCGATGTTGAAAAGGGAATAAAGTACGATATTGACATAAAAAACAAATATATAAATTTAAATGTACAAAATGCGAAACTCCTAAATAAAACATTTAAAAAGATTTTTTTTAAAGATAAACGAATTTATAAAACAAATATAAGGAGAGAGGGTAAAGTTTTTAGGTTATTCTTTAGAACTAAACAAAAATACATTGTTAAAAGCTACACTTTAAAGCCAAATTCTAAATACAAATACCACAGGCTAGTGATAGACTTATACGACAAAAAACAAACAAAAACCATAAAAAAAGTACAAGCTCCCACATCTTCTGATGCTAAAAAATCTAAATCAAAACGTAAAATTATCCTAATAGATGCTGGTCATGGCGGAGAAGACCCTGGCGCTATCGGATACAAAAAATCAAAAGAAAAAAATATAACTCTGCAAATTGCAAAAAAACTTGCTATAAAACTAAATAAAACTAAGGGCTATAGAGCAATTCTGAGTAGAAAAGGGGATTATTACGTGTCGCTTACCAAAAGGGTTAGAATAGCACAGGCAAACAATGCCTCTCTGTTTGTTTCTGTGCATGCAGATTCTGTTAACCATAAAAGTGCTAGAGGGGCTTCTGTCTATACCTTGTCAGCCAAAGGTGGCTCAACAAAATTTGCAAAGCAATTGGAGCAATCACAAAATATAGTTGACCAGTTTGGTGGAGTAGAATCATTAATTGATGGTGACAAATATCTTAATGAAATTTTGCTTGACTTCTCTAGAAAAGACCGCGATATACAGAGTCAAAAATTAGCCTCTAAAATACTTATTGAAATGAACAAGATTATTCGTTTACATAAAAAAGAACCTCAAAAGGCGGGCTTTGTTGTTTTAAAGACGCCATCTATACCTTCGGTATTGGTTGAAACTGCTTTCATATCAAATCCTACAGATGAGAGACGCCTTAACGACCCCAAAGAGCAAGATAAGATTGCCCAAGCCATATACCGAGGAATTATTAATTATTATAATTAGTTACCTTTGTAACTAATTCTTCTTATCTTTACTGTTGTTTTTTTTGTTTGGAGCGAATTCTTCTTTTGGAGGTTCATATTGTGGGTCGTTTGGATTCATAAATATAAAACCATAGGTATTGTCTTCAATTAGCTCATCAAAATCCACAACCATCCCTTCTAATAACTGTTTTTGCGTGTATGAAACTAAATATTCAATACCGTTAGACTCTAGATGAATATCACTATCTAAGCGCTCATCAAAGCCCATAAGATATTGAAACTCTTTATCATTATCCTCTACTGCAAACCGAACCATTAAACCCTTATTATCAGGGTTATACATTGATAGTTTTATTTCATCAACTGCACGCTTTGTAATAGTAATCATTGCTTATTTATCATACTTTTTTTGATTTTATAAAATTTACAAACTGGTTAACCCAAAGATTCCCATTAACATTTCTAAGGTGAGAGTATGAAGCTAGCAAATTATGCAATATAATCCCGTCATTAGAATTGTCCACACCGAAGCCTCTTAAAACCTTATAGGCATATCTTGTACTTGGACTAATATTTTCTAGTTTAGAGTAATGAAACTCATGGGCATAAATGCAATCTGATGTATTGCCCCAAGGGTGATTAGCCTGTGACTCTAGCTTTACATAACCCCTGCCTACTGGTCTATTGCTTATCACCGTATCTGCATCTACCAATCCCGCCATTGGGTAGGTATTATTTTTATAAGTAATTTTATTACTTAAATACATAAGGCCACCGCACTCAGCGTACGTAGGCATACCCTGATTTACTTTATTTCTAATGTCTATCAACATTGATTTGTTACTTGACAATTCATTAAGATGCATTTCAGGAAATCCGCCACCTATAAAGAGTCCGTCCACCTTTGGTAATTTTGTATCTTTCATAGTGTCAAAATAAACTACCTCTACACCTAAATTATTGAATGCATCGATATCATCCTGGTAGTAAAATCCAAATGCGCTGTCCCTTGCTATAGCAACCTTGATGTCCTTTCTTGGAGTTAATATATGTGAGTTATTGTAATTAATTTCAGTTTGCTTAAGCCTAAGTAAGCTGTCGATATCCACCTGTTCTTTAATTTGTTTGGCAACTTTATCAATGTATTTTTGTGGTTTTGATTTTTCGTTTGCTGGAATAAGCCCTAAATGCCTCTCTTCTATAATTAGCTCATTTGATCTTCTGATAGAGCCTAACACAGGTATATCAGTGTAATGTTCTATGGCTTGAGTTAATTTAAGTTCGTGACGTTCGCCAGCCACTTTATTAAAAATAACACCTGCAATCTTCACTTTCTCATCAAAAGCTTCATAACCAATTAAAAGAGGTGCAATCCCACGAGTAATGCCAGTCGCATCTATAACTAAAACTACTGGAATATCAAGTAGTTTTGCTAAATCAGCATTTGCATCTCCACCCGTCAAACTTAACCCATCATATAGACCTTTGTTGCCCTCAACTATAACTAGATCACGACTTGAAGCATGCTTTACATAAAGTTCCTTAATTTCATCATGAGACATGTTGTAAAAATCTAAATTATAACAAGCGCTCCCACTAGACTTTGATAACCATATTGGATCAATATAATCAGGACCTTTTTTAAACGTTTTGACATTTAATGATTGCTCTTTAAGCGTAGCAGACAGGCCTATACTAACAATAGTCTTGCCAGAAGATTTGTGTGCAGCAGCTATGTAAATAGAACAAGGCATTAGCGTTTTGCCTTTTTTATAAATAAATGATATTAGTTTATCTATTATGATGAGGGTCAGCAACCTCATCAGACAAACTTTCTGGTAAAAAAGGTAAAAACTTTACAAAAAATACAATTGTAATTAGTGCAACAGCAATTCCTCCAACGCCAAGAAATATTTCTGCAATAGATGGTATATAGCTAGCAATTCCGCCATAGCCTGAAATAATATCCATTCCAGGAAACATTTCCATTGGATATGCTTGACCACCAATAATAATAACGTAAATTTGGGCAATGCCGCCAATAATAACCAGAACAGATGCAAGACCTAATGTCATCCTATTGCCTCTAGTTACAGGGCTATATATTAATGCTATTGGCACTAAACCCCCTAAGATTATTTGGACATACCAAAATAACTGAGAGTAAATTTCCCCATCAAACAATAGAAAATCTTCAACTCCAGTATTTTCTGTTATGTACAAATTACCTAAATGATATATCGCTACAAAATATATTACTGCAGCAATAAAAACTCCCAACAGATTTCCCAATCTGTTCATAATAGCGTCACCCAAATCTCTTTCAGTCCATTTGTAACTAGCCAATAAAATCAATATAAAGAAAGCTAAACCGAATGCAAATGACATTATTATGAACATTGGTGCCATAATTACTGCATCATATGCCTGTCTAGACACTAAAAAACCAAAAATAGAGCCTGTACCTGTTGTTAGAATTAATCTCCAAGTTAAGGCTAACAAACCCACTTTAGAACTAAACTTGTTCATTCTACGTTCAAACATCATCCATAGATAAACCCCAACAATAACAAAAAAGCCATTATATAAAATAATATTCCAAGCAAAAATTGACTTGAAATTGTACTCAGTCATAGCCACAATTAGCCTATCAGGTCTACCTAAATCTAAAACTAGTATCATCAGACCTCCGGCTAATAACGCTAAAGAAACTAACCCAGACAAACGTGACAACGGTTTATACATTTTCTTTTGAAATACTGACGATATAGAAGCTACGTTGAGAGCACCAGAAGCTGCAACAATAAGGAAAATTGCAAAAACATGTGGGGTGCCCCAAACAATTCGGTTGCTCATGCCTGTTACATAATGACCATTATGCTCCATAAAATATACAGCGCCAAGCGCTACAACAATAAGGACACTTAATAAAGCTACCAATACATAAAAACCTGTCCCACTTCCGTCTACTTGCTGATAACGAACTTTACTAATTTTATTCACTTTAGATCCCACTATAACGAACACCAGTATTCAAATTTAAATCAGCTCTTATCTGGGTACTTTGAATCTTTCTTAGAGTTTTGCTAATTATGCTATTTTTGTCTTTTAAATCACCAAAAATCACTGCATCGGTTTTTACACTAGCTACGCATGCTGGCTGCTCTCCATTATCAATCTTATGCACACATAATGTGCAAGATTCTACGGTACCCTTGCCTCTGGGCATATGTTCTTTTTGATTTGACAAATCCTCATGCACAAAAGATCTTGCATCATAAGGGCAAGCCATCATGCAGAATCTGCAACCTATACATAAATGTCTATCCACCAAGACAACCCCATCAAGCCTTTTCATAGAGGCATTAGTTGGGCATACATCAACGCATGGAGGTTCTTCGCAGTGTTGACACATTAGAGGCAAGCTGGTTATTTTTTTTGTAGCTCTGTCTTGAACTTTTACTTTTTTTATCCAGCTTGGTTTTTGGCTGCCAGTGGAATGCTCTTCAAATCCCCAACCATGTTCTTTTTTACATGCACTAACCATACTGTCAATTTCAGCCTCTGAAAGTATATTTGTATTAATTAGCATGCCCCATCTTTTTCCGCCACTTGCTGGACCTTTGTCAGCAGCAAAAGTTGTTAAAGTAAATCCGCTAGCAACAGAAGCCACTCCTAAAATAGCTGAAGTATTCTGAATAAAGTCTCTACGATTAAGTGCTTTAGTCATTATGAACCGCCTTTGGTCGGCGTTGGCCTATGGCAACTAAAACAATCTACACTGATACTAACTTTTTTATGGCAGCTTGAACAAAACTGACCTTTCTTGTTAACATCAATGTAATGCCCTGTATTCTCATTAATATTAGCATGGCAATTAACGCACTCTTTTAGAGAGTTCTCCTCTGTTCTTACTCCATGCCTAAGGGTTTCATTGCGTTTGTGCTTTAATAATTCAGGATGCATTTTTCTAATACTTGAGATGCTTTCATGGAAAGGATCTGTGCGATATGTAGCATCTGAGTTACCACTCAGATTATTACTATATTGGGCAAACATTGTTCCCATATATACTACTCCACAAAAAAATAATAATAATTTATACATACGCTATATCTTGTTAATTATTTACTCACCAAGGCCCATCTGAATATATCCTGTTGGGCATACATCTGCACATATATGACAGCCTATACATTTATAATAGTCTGTGTCGACATATCTACCTAATGTAGATTTGTCGCGTTTGACTTTAAATACTGCATCTTGAGGGCAATACATAACACAATTATCACACTCAAAGCAAAGTCCGCAAGATAAGCAACGTTCTGCTTCTTTTTGTGCATCCTCCTCAGAGTAACACACTAACCTTTCTTCAAAATTCCCTAAAACATTGTCAACATCAACTAGAACATGATTTCTTTTGTGACGCTCCTCGTTATCGAAATGGCCTAAAAATAATTCTGTATGTGGAATGATTGAGGCAAATGAGCGGTCTTCATAATTGTGTACTGCAAAATCTGCCGTGTCAGTTCCTTTAGCTACTTGCGAGCCCTTAACATAATCTGATGGAGATAGGTCCCATTCCTTTAATTTTTCCATTAAGTCAAAGTAATGAACATCTACCTTTGGTCTGGCTTGTTGAGATTTTCCGCCAAGATAATCTCCAATACTTTCAGCAGCAATAACTGCCTGACCTATTGCAGTTGTTAGTAGGTGAGGTTTAACGACATCACCGCAAACAAAAAAACCTTCTTTGTTTGGTATTTGATAGTTTCTATCCGCTTCTATAAAGCCTTTCTCGTTAAAGAATGAAGCATCTATTCCTTCACCATCAACAGTTTGGCCAATTGCGGCAACAATTAACTCACACTCAATATCAAGCTCAGACCCTTCGATTATCTCACCACTCTCTTCTAAGCGAACCATACGTAATGCTTTTGCCCGACCTTGGTCGTTGGTTATGACTTCAACAGGTTGCAACTGTCCTTGAATGTCAACACCTTCGCGTGTTGCATCATCTATCTCTTCTTGTGCTGCAGGCATATTTTCAAGTGTAGATCTAGTTGTTAATAGAACATCAGCCCCTAAACGCTTTGACGTGTCAACTACATCATGTGCGGTATCACTAAAGATTATATGCTCTGCCCTGTCTTTTTCAGCGACATTTTCAATATTTCCTAAACGACGGGCCACAGAGACAACGTCCATTGAAGTGTCTCCACCACCAATACAGATAACTTTACCATTTATGTGTTTTAGTCTGCCTTGGTTATACGCTTCAAGAAAAGCAACGCCAGAAACACAATTTGACGCATCTCCGCCAGGAATTGGCAATGAACGACCGCCCATTGCTCCTATAGCAAATAAAACAGCATCATAATCTTTTTCAATCTGGTTTAGCGCAATATCGACTCCTACTTTTGTGTTCATTTTGGTTTCAACACCGGTTTCTATGATTCTCTCAATTTCATAATTCAACACGTCTCTAGGTACACGATAATCTGGAATTCCATACATCATCATTCCGCCTAGCTGATCATATTTTTCGAATATAGTTACAGCATGGCCTTGTCTGCGCAACTGAAGTGCAGCTGACAATCCTCCACAACCTCCGCCTATAATTGCGACTTTTTTACCACTATCTTTAGAATCAATTTCTAGCTTGTAGTCTTGGTCTTTAGCGTTATCTCCAATAAATTGCTCCACAGCATTTATCCCTACAGTATCCTCAACTTCATTACGGTTGCACCCATCTTCACAAGGGGCTGGACATACCCGACCCATAACTGATGGAAATGGATTTACATCAGTACAGCGACGAAATGCGTATTCCTGCCATGAAATTTCATCTGGTGGATTCTCCATACCTCGAACAATATCCAACCAACCTCGAATATTGTGTCCAGATGGGCATGAACCTTGACATGGTGGTGTTTGAGTTACATAAGTAGGACATTTATGTGAAGTATCATTCTGGAATATTTTTTGATTCCAAGGCACACTACCTAAATCATCCCCTTCATCTTTAAACATCCTAAAGGTATGATTTTCACCTTTGTAGATTTGTCCATATGGATTTTTTTGCATTTCAAATCTCCTTGTATATTCTATTGGGTAGCTTCTTCAATATTTTCTTCAACACCTGATTCAATTGTATGTGATTTATCCAAGACAATAGCATCACTCACTAACTGGTGAACACTAACTATCATGTATGGATCAAAGTCAAATTTAGGAAGAACTTTACTAAACTGTGACTTACAAATTGCACAAATCGCAGCCAATGTATCGACTCCATCTGTTTTTTCTACTTCTTTCAAAGCTTGCATTCTAGGCATTGCGCCCTTAATTCGGATCTCCATCAGGTCATCTGTCAATAGGCCACCGCCACCGCCACAACAAAATGTTGACTCCTTTATCGTTTCTCTTTCCATGTCAATATAATTATTGCAAACTGCTTTAATAACCTCACGTGGAAGAATGAATTGTCCATTAGGGATTCCACCCATGTTAGTTGCACGTGCAACGTTGCATGAGTCATGAAAAGTGACAGTGCGATCGTCATTCTCTGACTTATCAAATTTAAGTTTATCTCTCTTAATTAGGTCGTAAGTATATTCAATTATATGTTGAGGCTGGGGATACCTAGAATCAAGCTGATTTTGTAGCTTTAAACTATATTCATCACTTCCTCCAGCACCCACGCCTGACAGAGTATTCCAGAAACTGTAAGCTACTCGCCAAGCATGTCCACATTCGCCAACAATAACTCGGGAAACTTCGAGATCAAGCGCAGCTTTACGTATTCTAAGTGCCGCCTTACGCATTACATCATAGCTTCCTATAAACATTCCAAAGTTAGCGCCCTCAGAAGCGTAAGAACTTAAAGTCCAACTAACGCCATCCTGATGAAAAACTTTTCCGTAACCTATTAGTCCATCAATATGTGGCTCTGCAAAGAAGTCAGCTGAAGGTGTAATTAGTAAAATTTCAGACCCCTTCACGTCTAGAGGGTACTTAACAGCAACACCAGTTTCCTCTTCAATCTCCTCTTCTAAATCAATTAAAGTATCTCTTAATGCTGGCTCTGGTAATCCTAAATTATTCCCTACTGTGACAGCCTTTCCTAAGATTTGATTGCAGTACTTCTGACCAACACCTACAGCATCTAAAACCTCTCTAGCAGCCATAGATATTTCTGCGGTATCAATACCGTACGGGCAAAAAACAGAACATCGCCTACATTGTGAGCATTGATGGAAATAGTTGTACCAATCATCGAGCATGCTTTCGTCTAGGTCTTTTGCTCCGACCAATTTTGGAAAGTATTTTCCTGCAAAGGTAAAGTGTCTTCTGTATACACTTCTAAATAGGTCTTGTCTAGCAACAGGCATATTTTTAGGGTCAGAGGAACCTAAAAAGTAATGACACTTATCTGTACATGCTCCACATTTGACGCATACATCTAGAAAAACCTGAACTGAGCGATATTTAGACTTCAACTCCCCCATCTTTGAGATGGCAACATCTTGCCAATTTTCAACTTTTTCACCAGGAAAACCAAGAGGAATTTGGAATTCTTCAGAAGACTTAAACGGACCCTCTCCTTTCATAGCTCCTTCATTTATAGAAGGTATTTCTATGTATTTTGGTAATGGAGGAATTTCAAAATCTTTTGCCATATATTTCTCTAAAGGTATTACTCGTCTTCACCCATAATTTGATCTAATCTCACCTCATTATTTTTCTCTTGATCCAGGGCCCAAGACGAAATATGGCGCTTTTTCCTTGCATCATCAACCTGATTGCGCGTAGGGCTAAAAAACACACCTGGAACATGTAAAAGTTTTGAAATTGGGAAAATAGCTATAAGAATAATAACCAGTAATAAATGAACTAATAACTGCAATTCGGTAGGCAATTCAGACCAATTAAAAGTAATCAGTCCAGAAGCAAACTCTTTCACCATAACTACATCTGTATGGTTAGAGGTAAATGTCATTACCGCACCACTAACTCCAATGATTAGTAATAAGGCTAACATTATATAATCCGATGGTGCTGAGATATAACGCACCCTATCAACAAAAATACGTCTACCCATTAAACCTAAAAGGCCAATCAACATGGCAAATGCTCCGTACTTAAAAGGCTGCACTAAAAGAAAAATCTCAGGCACTTCTCCAGGCCAAAAATACCTTATATGTCGAATTAGAACCAAAAAAAGGCCAAAATGAAACAGCCAGCCAAAAATCCATGTCCACTTACTTGACTTAAACAAGCTCTCAAAAAGAGTTACCTCTCTGATTATTCGCAAAACAACTCCTGTCCTTGTAAGTGGTGTTGGAGCTACTGGAATCTTTAGTGGTGCTGGAGTTGCCCAATACTGAAGAATTTTTTTTGTCATGCCGATGACAAAAATAATAAACGAGATATAAAATAAAGCTGTAATAACTAAGCTCAATACAGACATGACATTATTAGTTGATTTACTAAAGTTTTAATTACGCTATATCAAATCTCAATATAGCGTATTTACTTAAGTATTCTAAATGCAGCCTGTAGGTTTTGGCAAACCAGCAAAGCGACATCCCTGCTTACCTGGGCCATAAGGAAACAAAGAGTACAAGTACTTAGAATTTCCTTTTTCTTTACCAAATTTTTTCCCTATAGCCTTAGTAAGTACACGAACTGCTGGTGCTATCTGATATTCGTCAAAATACTCTCTAAGAAAATCAATAACTTGCCAATGCTCTTCGGCAAGGACTATATCGTCATCTTTTGCCATTTGTTCTGCAATTTCTCTAGTCCAGTCACCTAGATTTACTAAGAAACCTTCTTCATCTACTTCAGCTCCTAATATATCATCCATAATATTACTCCTATAAATAAATAAGTTAAACCCAGGAGACCGTAGCTCCATGTTCAACAACTAAATCAACAAAACCTGCGTAATCAACCAATTTTATATTGTCAGCAACTTTTGATGATACACCTCTCGCATCAACATCTCCTTGTAGTGCGTAAACTCTTCCTTCTGCAGCAAGACTTGCAATCATTGGCAAATTTGCATTATTAGTGCATGAAATAACACCATCTTCAATTAACAAAATGACGCTAGAATCATCTATTGTATTTACACAAGATTGCAATGAATTGCGCTCAAAAGATGATTTATTTACCGTATGTAACATAATCCTTCCCTCTAGAAACTTAAACAAACGTCCTGCTCAGACATAATTTTTGATAATTCAGCATTAGAAATAACTCTAACGGATGGCTTTTCTTTCCAGTCATCGTCCTCATCTTCGTACACTAAAGGCATTATATCGCCTTCATTTAGACCTCTCTCTTCAAGAGACTCTCTAGAAACATAAAGCTTATTAATATCATAATCGCCTAAAGCATGGAATGTTTTAGAAAAGTTCTTCATGCCAATCCCATCGGTATTCTGATCATTTATGATTTGAAAAACTCCATCATCAATAAACGCCAATGAAACATCTTGCTCAAATGCTGCAGCTATTAATACAACCTCAAGAGACTCTATAGCATACACAGTACCATAGGAAGATTTGCGATTTAAATACATAAATTTTTTTGTAGACATATGCTAATCTCCAAATACAACTAGACGATCTGACTGAATTCCCGCCTCTATTAATTGCCCCAGTCCTGAAATACGGAATGAGGGGTGTATATTGTTGCCTTCTAAGCCATTCTTGCTAGACTCTGACTCATCTAACATTCCACGACGTAGAGCTGCCGCTACACAAACAACTTTATCAATATCAGAACCGTCAGATTGCCTTAAATCAGCCCAAAGTTTAACAATATTACGATCATCTTGTGGCGGAATAGTGAATCGTGAAGCATTATTTACTCCGTCATGATAGAAGAACACACGAAATATCTCATGTCCTTTTTCAATGGCAGCCTTAGCAAATTGGTATGCAGTATCAGAAGCTTGATGCTGATAAGGGCCTTCATTTATTTGTATTGATATCTTCATGTCAAAATTGCCTTAAAAATGAATGTATGCTGATGAGTTTAATTGGTGACGTGTACCTTTCCAATCGGACACATGAAATTTTGTAAATGGAAGTCCAGTTTTTTCAAAGAATGCAGGCCAACCAATACGCTCAACCCACTCTCCAACTCTCTCCCAGTCTCTAGCATCCTCTTTATATATAGCCAAGATCTTCTTAACTACAGCACCAACTTCAGGCCACCTTGGCGGGTTATTGGGCAGTCCAGCTGCAACTAATTTCTGAAAAGATGGTTTTGATCTAGCATTAGAGTGTTTTCCGCCAATCCAAATAGCTAGTTTGGAATTTTCTGGGTCATTAATCTGCATCGGTGGACAAGGAGGGAAACATGCTCCACAGCACATACATTTTTTCTCGTCAACTTCTAATGTAGGCTTACCGTTAACCATTGCTGGTCTAATAGCAGCTACTGGGCAGCGAGCTACAACAGTAGGACGTTCACAAACATTGGCAACTAAATCGTGATTGATTTTAGGGGGTTTTGTGTGTTGAATGTTAATAGCAATATCTCCATGCCCTCCACAATTAATTTGACAACAAGAAGTTGTCATGTGCACCCTGTTAGGCATCTCAGCTTTTTTAAATTCATCATAGAGGTCATCCATCAAGGCTTTTACAACTCCTGATGCATCAGTTCCAGGAATATCGCAATGGAGCCAACCTTGAGTGTGTGAAATCATTGAAACTGTTGGACCTGTGCCACCTACTGGAAAGCCAGCAGACTCTAAAGCCTCAACTAGTGGATTTACCTTGTCTTGACTGTCGACCATAAACTCTACATTAGAACGAATGGTGAAACGAATATAACCATCACCATATTCATCGGCAATATCTGCTAATTTTTTTACAGTGTGTACATCCATTTGTCTTTGTGTGCCACAGCGAACAGTCCATATCTGTTCGTTATTTTTTGAAGTGTGCCTTAGAACTCCAGGACGTGGTCTATCGTGATATGCCCATTGTCCGTAGTTACGCCTCATTGTTGGGTGCATGTATTGAATAGGGTCTGGACAACCAGATTCAATCGGCATTCTTGGTGCTTCAGCCATTGTATTTCTCCTGAAATTAATTAGTATTTACATTATTAATAATTATGCGCTTGCCTCGGCTTTGCTCTCAAACCATTTGACAGCTTCTTCGTCCCACTTGTCCATGCGAACATATGACATATATCTTGGAGAATTTACCATATTAGGGTTTACATCTAGTCCAATTCCTTCCAAGAAATTAACAATACCAATACGTTCAATCATTTCACCAGTTCTTTCATGCTCTAGAGCGTTTTCAGCAAAAAAATCAATAACTTCGCCAGCTAATTCTTCAATTGCTTCGTAATCCTCTTCAGTTTCTAATTTCATGAAAGGAATTACAACTGTTCCAAATAAGTCTCCAATCTTCAGGGTGCGTTTTCCGCCCATGCAGATAGTAACCCCCTTGTCATCTCCAGTTGCTAATATTGCACCTTTAGAAACATCAGCTACATACTTATGAGTTAGTGGAGATGTGGCGTTTAGACAATGCATGCATTTAACACAGTTTTCATTGTCAATTTTAAGTGAAGTGTCTTCATTTACTGCCATACATTGTGTAGGGCAGCGTGAAGTTATATTATCAACAACATAAGTCATACCCTTATCTGCAACCATAGATTTCCATGCATCTTGATTTATTTTAATGTCGTCCCTCCAGGTACCTATAGTAGAAAAGTCAGAGCGTTCAATTGAATTCATGCAGTCATTTGCACAGCCAGAGACTTTGAACTTCATCTTATATGGTAGTGCGGGGCGATGCATATCATCTAGAAAAGCATTTACTAAAGTACGTAGTGCCGCTTGTTCGTTTGTGTTGGACATTTCACAACGGGCAGCACCAACGCAACTCATACCTGTACGAACAGCAGGACCTGCTCCACCCATATCAAAACCATAATCGTTAAGTTCGTTGAAAATCTTTTGTGTTGTTTTTTCAGTAGCCCCTTGGAACATAATATCCCCTGATTGGCCATGGAATCCAATCAAACCAGAACCACCATTATCAACGAACATGTCACACAAATCTCTTAATAATGTTGATGTGTAGTGCATCCCTGCAGGTGGTTGAACTCTTAATGTATGAAATTCACCTGCATCTTTAAATTTATAGTCGCCATTCTCATCTTTGAGCTCATTAAAGCGTGGAATAACACCGCCACCATAACCTATAACACCTACAGTGCCGCCTTTCCAGTAACCTTTTTTAGTCACATAAGATGTCTCTAGAGTAGCCAACACATCACGCACCATACTAGCACCATCATGATCATCTTTGGCTAATCTTTTAAGTCCTGTTACAAATGAAGGCCATGGGCCTTTTTCTAATTCGTCAAGGTTAGGAGTGTTATATAATTCTTTTGCCATTCTATATCTCCAGTATTTATATTTAAAACCTCCTAATAAATACTAATTTATATTAGAAGATGTGGACAAACTAAATTATACTGAAATGCAACAAAATGCCTTGATTTAATGGGGATACTGACAAATATCCCATTGGGGATATAAAGCAATTATTGGAAATAAATATTGCTAAAAATATTGCTATTTTGACAAGAAACTGTTAACTTTATTTGCTACAGCTCTACCTTCATGAATAGCCCAGACAACTAAAGACTGCCCACGACGACAATCCCCTGCTGCAAAAATACCGTGTTCTGATGTTGAGTAATTGCCATATGGAGCGTTATAATTTCCTCTATCGTCAAGATCTATATTTGCATCATCACTGAGGTAGTGTTCTGGAGAAACAAAACCCATAGAAAGCAATGCTAATTGAGTATTCCAAATCTTTTCGCTACCACCAATCTCAATTAATTTTCCGTCATTAAAGCCTACATTCACTGTCTTTATGCCGGTCAAATTTCCATTTTCGTCTTTAATGAACGATTTCGTCATTAGACTATACTGTCTTGGATCTTGGCCAAAGACTTCATTGGCTTCTGCATGGCCGTAATCTACGCGAAAAATAAGGGGCCATAATGGCCATGGGTTATTATCTGCACGCTCAATTGGAGGTTTTTCCATAAGCTCAAAATTAACTACTGATTTGGCTCCTTGACGTATGGCGGTACCTATACAATCAGTTCCTGTATCTCCTCCACCAATAACAATGACATCTTTACCTTTAGCAGATAATTCTGACTGGTCTGGTTGCCCTGAATCTAGAAGACTTTTGGTGTTATTAGTCAAATATTCCATTGCCAAATAAACGCCTTTAGCATCACGTCCATCGACAGTTAAATCACGAGCACTAGTCGCCCCAGTTGTAAAAATTATGGCATCAAAATCATCTTGCAATTTACTTGTTGTAATGTCTTTACCAACATTAACATTTGTGATAAATTTTATGCCCGATTCTTGAAGTAAATTGACCCTCCTATCTACTATATCTTTGCCAAGTTTCATGTTAGGTATTCCATACATTAATAGCCCACCTATTCGATCCTCTCTTTCAAATACACTAACATTATGTCCAACCTTATTAAGTTCATCAGCTGCTGCCAAGCCAGCCGGGCCAGATCCTACAATAGCAATTTTTTTACCTGTTCTATATTCAACAGAATATGGACTAACCCATCCCTCATCAAAACCACGATCAACTATGCCCATCTCTATATTTTTAATAGTAACTGCTGGGTTGTTCATACCAAGAACACATGATCCTTCGCATGGAGCTGGGCATACCCTTCCAGTAAATTCAGGAAAATTATTGGTTTTATGTAGACGAACTAAGGCCTCTTTCCATTTGTTGTTATATACCAAATCGTTCCATTCTGGAATCAAATTATCTACTGGACAACCATTATCAGACTGGCAGAAAGGCACACCGCAATCCATACATCTTGAACCTTGGGTTTGCAGATGAGAGGTGTCATGTGTAGCTGAGAATATCTCATTGTAATCTTGTATGCGAACTTTAACAGAACGATATTCTTCAGTTTTTCTGTCAAATTCTATAAAACCAGTTGCTTTACCCATAACTACAATTTACAATTTCAAAACGAAATATTATTCCATATTTCTTAGCTGTTTTGTAGCCATCAGTCTTTATAGCAATAGAGGTTTTTGAAGATTAATTTGTTACATGTACTTTCTTGCATAATAATAATCAACAATAATTAATATATTTAATAGTTTCATTCCTTGTTCAGTGCAGAAAATAACTGTATAATTACGCCTTTTTCGAAAAAACAAATTAAGGGAAAAATACTCATGAATTTAATTGATCAAATTGAAAGTGAACAACTAAGATCAGACATTCCAGAATTCTCTCCTGGTGACACTGTTGTGGTTCAAGTTAAGGTTCGTGAGGGTAACCGTGAAAGATTGCAAGCATTTGAAGGTGTGGTTATAGGTAAGAAAAATCGCGGACTAGGTTCGGCCTTTACAGTAAGAAAAATCTCTCATGGCGAGGGAGTAGAAAGGGTTTTTCAAACACACTCATCTCTAATCGACTCTGTAACAGTTAAACGTCATGGCAAGGTTCGTCAAGCTAAACTATACTATCTTCGTGGTCTGACTGGTAGAGCAGCTAGAATTAAAGAAAAGCTTAAGCTTAATAAATAAAATTTTTCTTATAATTAATTATAATGCCGGTTTTACCGGTATTTTTTTTTGCTGTCATTTCTCGTACAATTAGTGATTGAAGAATTAACATTAAGTTAATTATTAGTTGCTGAACTGAAGTAGAATAATATCTTCCATGAACAGTGAACTGATTGAACAATTTTTAGACCACTACTGGTTAACTACTGGTGCTAGCCAAAACACACTTTCTGCTTATCGCTCTGACTTAATTATTTTCTCAAATTGGTTAAATAAAAGTTTAATTATTGCTGATGAAAAATCGATAAAAAGTTACTTTTTATTTCGTCAATCTAATAATTTAAGTGCATCAACTCAAGCTCGAATATTAACCTGTTTGCGTTTATTTTATCGCTTTCAGTTATCGTTAAAATCTGTAAAAAATGATCCTACAGCACAACTTATACACCCGAAAAAACCTACAAAGATCCCTGTTTTTTTAAATGTTGAAGAAGTCGATAAGTTGTTATCTATTGTTAATATAAAAACAGTCTTTGGATTGCGTGATCGAGCGATGTTGGAATTATTGTATTCTTGTGGACTTAGAGTTTCAGAGTTAATAAATCTCAGTTATCATAATATTAATCTAAATAACGAATATATAAAAGTTCAAGGAAAGGGTAATAAAGAGCGCATATTGCCTATGGGAGAGATAGCAATTAACTATCTAACTAAGTATGAAAATGAAGCGAGAACATTACTATTAAAAAAAGGCCAAACAGACAGTTATTTTCTGAGTAATAGAGGGACCTCAATGACTAGGCAAAATTTTTTCTACATAATCAAGGCCTACGCATTAAAGGCCGGCATTAACAAAAAATTGTCTCCGCATACACTAAGACATGCATTTGCCACTCATCTAGTACAACGTGGTGCAGATCTTCGTTCGGTACAACTTATGCTTGGCCATAGCGACATTTCCACTACGCAAATATATACTCACATTCAAAATGTTCAACTAAAAACGCAACACTCAAAGCATCATCCAAGAGGATAGGGCTATCTAAAAGTAATAAAATTTTACTAAATAACTTGCTTCAAAGACTTGTAAAATCTTGCATCATTTGCATATATTGACTCACCTAACTCAAGTAAGCCTAATTTTAATGCCTTGAATGCATTTATATTCAGGTTATAGTAGTGAACCAGCTGCTATTTGGAATAATTATTTGATTTATCTTTGCTGGTATAGATTACAGTAAAAATATTGACGCGCAGTGCAGATTATATATATTGCACTTCTAATATTTCGTAAACAATATCGCCCTTTGGTGCATTTACAGTCACCTCATCTCCCTCTTCACTACCCATTAATGCTCTAGCTATTGGTGAGTTGCAAGATATTTTTCCTAAAGAAATATCGGCCTCATCTTCTCCAACAATTTGATAAGATATTTCAGTCTCATCATCTATATTCATTAAAGTAACTGTCGTGCTAAATACACAGCGACCATCTTGAGCAAGCTTAGATACATCTATAACCTGCAGGCGTGAAAGCTTTGATTCAATCTCTTTTATGCGTCCTTCGCAGAAGCTTTGTTCTTCTTTTGCTGCATGGTACTCAGCATTTTCTTTAAGATCTCCGTGGGCACGTGCAGTAGCAATATCCTCAACAATTCGAGGGCGAATAACATCTTTGAGTTTGGATAACTCAGATTCAAGTGCTTTTGCTCCTTTTAATGTAACTGGTATGCTGTCCACGATAAATATCCTTAATTAATGCAGCTTTTGTAGCTTTATTACTTTTATTTCCTTGTGAGTTTTAAGGCCATCCAACATTGCAAATGCTGCCGCAACAGTTGTAGTAGATGGAACCTTATGAATGAGAGCTTGGCATCTAATTTCAGCAGCATCCTCTATACCTTGAGAGTCTTCAACAGTGTTTATAATTAAATCAATATCATCATTTTTTATCATATCAATAATGTTAGGTGAGCCTTCAGAAACCTTATTTACCATTTCGCACTCTAAGCCTGCATTATTAAGGGTTTCTTTATTGCTTCTAGTAGCAATTAAACTAAAACCTTGGGTGGTAAGTTTTTTACCTAAATCCACAAGTTTGTCTCTATCTAATCTGCGCAGACTAACAAATACCTTGCCACTTTCTGGAGGTCTGTCATTAGCTGCCAGTAGCGCTTTATCATATGCAGAAGGAAAATCTTTGCCAACGCCCATAACTTCTCCGGTGGAACGCATTTCTGGCCCCAAAATTGGGTCCACTCCTAAAAATTTATTAAAAGGAAATATGGCTTCCTTTACGCTGTAGTGTTTTGGAATAACTTCCTTAGTAAAGCCTTGCTCTTTTAATGATATGCCAGACATTACTAGCGCAGCAATATTTGCTAAAGGCTCTCCTATAGCTTTTGACACAAAAGGAACAGTTCTAGATGCACGAGGGTTAACCTCAATAATGTAAATTTCTCCATCTTGGTATGCTAGTTGAGTATTCATCAGACCAACAACATTAAGTTCTTTTGCCATTGCTATAACTTGATTACGCATCTTATCTAATACTTCTTTAGATAAAGAATATGGAGGAATTGAACATGCAGAGTCGCCAGAATGAATACCAGCTTGCTCAATATGCTCCATAACGCCACCAATAACGACATCCTCTCCATCGCTAATTACATCAATATCAACTTCTATTGCGTGATCAAGAAATGAATCTAGCAACACTGGAGAGTCATTTGATACCTTAACAGCGGTGTGCATATAAATGTCAAGACTATCTTTATCATAAACAATTTCCATAGCCCTTCCACCAAGCACATATGAAGGTCTTACTACCAATGGAAAGCCGATAGCGTCAGCTATATCTTGCGCCTGTTCAATCGAGCGCGCAGTTCCATTAAGAGGCTGCTGCAAATTTAATTTATTTAACATTTTAGAGAACCGTTCTCTGTCTTCTGCCAGATCTATCGCATCGGGGCTAGTTCCAATTATTCTTGCGCCGTTTTTTTCAAGGGCGTCAGCAAGCTTTAGTGGAGTTTGTCCACCATAATGCACAATAATCCCACCAGGCTTTTCAATATCAATCACAGCTAACACATCTTCCAATGTTAGTGGTTCAAAGTAAAGTCTGTCTGAAATGTCATAATCCGTAGAAACTGTCTCTGGATTGCAATTTATCATAATAGTTTCATACCCCTTTGCCCTTAACGCTAAGGATGCATGAACACAACAATAATCGAACTCTATGCCCTGACCTATTCGGTTGGGACCACCACCTAATATCATTATCTTTTCTTTATTAGTCGGATTGGCTTCGCATTGATTTTGATATGTGGAATATAAATAAGCGGTCTGAGTGTCAAATTCAGCTGCACAACTATCTACTCTTTTAAATACTGGCTTTATGTTCAAAACCTTTCTGCGTTCACGAACTGTTTGCTCTGAACAGCAAAATAATTCTGCTAAGCGTGCATCAGAAAAACCTTTGCTCTTTAATTTATACATGTCATCCTTGTTAATTTCAGTAATAGCTGAGCCATTAAACTGCATTTCACAAGAAACCAAATCACTTATTTGTGCTAAAAACCATGGATCGATTTTTGATAAATCGAATACTTCCTCCAAAGACATTCCAAATCTAAATGCGTCAGCTAAATAAAAAATACGTTCATCTCTCGCTGATATCAATTCAGATCTTATTTTGTTCCTAGTCTCTTCGGCATTCAAGTCAACAATTGGATCTAGACCTGATTTATCTGTTTCAAGGCCTCTTATAGCTTTTTGTAGAGACTCTTGAAATGTTGAACCTATGGCCATCACTTCACCCACAGACTTCATCTGGGTCGTTAAACGACTATCTGCTTTTGGAAATTTTTCGAATGCAAATCTTGGAATTTTGGTTACCACATAGTCAATACTTGGCTCAAATGATGCTGGTGTTTTACCGCCAGTTATGTCATTTCCTAGTTCATCTAATGTGTATCCAACTGCTAATTTTGCTGCCACTCTTGCTATTGGAAATCCTGTTGCTTTAGAGGCTAAGGCAGATGAACGTGAAACTCTTGGATTCATCTCAATGATAGTTAATCTTCCGTCATCTGGATTAAGTGCAAATTGAACATTTGAACCACCGGTATCGACACCAATTTCTCTAAGCACTGCCAATGAAGCGTTGCGCATAATTTGGTATTCTTTATCAGTTAAAGTTTGAGCAGGTGCAACTGTAATCGAGTCTCCAGTATGGATCCCCATAGGATCAAAATTCTCGATTGAACAAATAATAATGCAGTTATCTTTGCTATCACGAACCACCTCCATTTCAAATTCTTTCCAGCCCAGAATTGATTCTTCAATTAAAAGCTCACTTGTTGGTGATAAGTCTAGCCCCCTTAAACAAATTTCAACAAATTCTTCTTTGTTGTATGCAATACCGCCGCCAGTACCACCCATAGTAAATGAAGGTCTAATAATAGTTGGAAACCCTACCGTTTCTTGCACTTTGTGGGCATCTTCAAGGTTGTGTGCTACCGCAGCCTTAGGCATGTCCAAACCAATCTTTAGCATGGCCTTGCGAAATAATTCTCTGTCCTCTGCTTTATCGATAGCTTCTTTCTTTGCGCCAATCATTTCCACATTGTTCTTTTGTAAAATTCCGTGACGTTCTAAATCTAATGCGCAGTTAAGCGCAGTTTGTCCACCCATAGTTGGCAATAAAGCGTCAGGTTTTTCAACTTCAATAATCTTCTCAACTGTGCGCCATTCGATAGGCTCTATATAAGTTGCATCGGCCATTTGAGGGTCAGTCATTATTGTTGCAGGATTTGAGTTTACTAATATCACCCTATAGCCTTCCTCACGCAATGCTTTACAAGCCTGTGCACCTGAATAATCAAATTCACATGCTTGTCCAATCACAATAGGTCCTGCGCCTATAATTAATACACTTTTAAGGTCTTCTCTTTTTGGCATTTTTTATAAATATAATAAGTTAAAAGTCATCTATTGGTGGGTTACCATCAAAAATTTCAAACCTTCTGTTCTGTAAATATGATGAACGCATAGCAATATAAGGGTCATCTGACTGGTCAAATAAATCTGTAGTTGGCAGCAACTCAACGCGCTTGTCGATTGTACTAAGGGTATTAGCAGTTATAAATTCATTGCCATCCATTTTGTTAATCATGTTAGCATCAGAAGAAATATCAACAAAAATTCCAATACTATCTCTTAGTGTTGAGGGTCCTAAAAATGGCAACACAACATAAGGCCCAGCAGGGACGCCCCAAACTGCCATAGTCTGCCCAAAATCTTCATCATTTGTTGTTAAACCAAGAGAAGAAGAAACATCGAATAATCCTCCTACACCTATTGAAGTGTTTACAATAATGCGGCCTAATGTATTAGCACTATCGATAGGCTTTAACTGAATTATTTGATTAGCTAAGGTTTGAACATCACGAAGATTGCCAAAGAAATTTCTGACTCCAGTTTGTGCAAATTCTGGAATATATCTTTTATACGCCCGAGACAACGGTTCAAAAATTGTATCATCAAACAATTCATTAAAACTGTAGGTCACTCTATTAACATCTTCAATTGGATCAAAATCATCTGCTAATACAGGGGCACTTGTCATAGAAAAAAACAACAATACAACTAACAAATTTTTCATAATTAAGCTCCTAAAAACCATAACTAACGTTTATTAAAATACAAAATCTAATTCATTTCCATAATAAATCTATCAAATAGCCCGCTGATATCGTGTGGACCCGGAGACGCTTCAGGGTGACCTTGAAAACCAAACGCAGCCTTGCCTTTTAACTTTACCCCCTGAATAGATTGGTCAAATAGTGATCTATGGGTAATTTCTAATTCGGTTGGCAGATTTTTTTCTTCAACAGCGAACCCATGATTTTGCGATGTAATCATTACCTGACCAGTTTCAAGATCCTGGACTGGGTGATTTGCTCCGTGATGCCCAAACTTCATTTTGTGTGTTTTAGCACCACTTGCCAAAGAGAGTAATTGGTGCCCTAAACAAATGCCAAAAATTGGAATGTTATTATCGATAAGTATTTTAATATTTTTAATAGCATAATCACATGGCTCAGGATCCCCTGGCCCATTAGACAAAAAAACTCCATCTGGCTTCATTTTTAAAACTTTTTCAGCAGGTGTTTTTGCATTAACGACTGTCAATTTGCAGTTTCTGTCTACCAACATTCTTAGGATATTTTTCTTCACCCCGTAATCATAAACAACGACATTAAAATTAGCCTTTATTTTTGAAAAACATCCCTTCTCTAATGAGTACGAACCTTCATCAAATTTATAAGACTTCTTTGTTGATACTGTTTTTGCTAGGTCCATATTTTTTATACCAGCAAAAGCTTTCGCTTTTGCGATTACTGCGCCTTCATCAATATTCTCCCCAGTAACAATACAACCTTTTAGTGAGCCTTTTTTGCGTAAATGTCTGGTCAATTCACGGGTATCAATATCACTAATAGCTATGACTCCATTTGCTAGTAAATACTCATCCAGTGGCATCTCTGAACGCCAACTACTGACCGTTAAAGGCAGGTTTCTAATTATTAGTCCAGAAGAATATATTTGTTTTGACTCTTCGTCTATTTGATTAGTGCCAGTGTTGCCAATATGTGGGTATGTTAAAGCAACAATTTGTTTTGCGTATGAAGGGTCGGTCAATATTTCTTGATAACCAGTCATAGACGTATTAAAAACAACTTCGCCTACTGTTTCACCATCAGCACCTATGGATTTACCTAAAAAAATCTTGCCATCTTCTAGGGCTAATAATGCAACTTTTGACACCTATAACTCCTTAATAATCAACTCAGCAAATTTTACCATATAGGGTACCTAAGTTGATATTCAAATAGACAAATCAAACTGATATAATTTACATTATTTATATAAATACATTATCGATATGAATTTAACTGTTGAAAACATCAAATGTGGCGGCTGTGCTAACTCAATAACAAAAAAATTAAGCTCAGTTTTTGGCACTAGCAATATAGACATTGATATAGATACTGGCATAGTGAATATAGACATTGAAGAAGGAAGAAAGGGTGAAATTATCGATGTTTTGAAAGACTTGGGGTACCCTCAAATAGACTCAGTTGATGGTTTTATTTCAGCCAAAGCTAAGGCGAAATCTTTTATATCTTGTGCTATCGGCAAGATGGGCAAATGAATCTAGTTGTTAATGGTGAAAAATTAGAGTTTGCAGAGCTATCAACTGCATTTAACCTTGTTGATAAACTCGGCTATAGAGATCAAAGGATTGCTCTAGAGGTTAACGAAAAAATTATCCCTAAATCATCATACAAAGAATATAGGCTGTCAGAAGGTGACAAAGTTGAAATTATTAAAGCTGTAGGCGGCGGCTAGGTATTCTCAAAACAGATAAATTACCAACTATTAAATAATTTTATACCATCCATGATTTTTCTATCTCGTCTGCGGCGAAGGGTTTTACAGAAAAGTTTTGGGTTACTCCATTAGTTAACTTTACTTCAACGTTTACTTCTTTTTCTTTTCTTCCCTGTGAATATCTAGCAACAACCTTAGTTGCAATCTTCAAGTCCTCTTGATTGGGTTCACCATCAATTAGAGCCAATGGACCATTACAACTTATAGGATAAAGGTTGGCATATTGGTTGCGATAACCCTGTAAAAATTTTACCTCGCCCTCTTCCCTTGCCACTATAATCTTGAAGCGTTTGTTTGGACGAATGTGCCTTCCCACCTTTAGCATCATTAAGTCATCCAATTGGTAATCTCTTTTACCTCTAGACTCCCACATATCAACCAACTTGTCCGAATACTGCTTATCAGTTAGAAAGCAACAACCTCCAGCGGGTGTAGCATAGTCATAAAAACCATACTTTTTTGCTAAATCAATTTGTGGTTTACGTGTACGTCCTGAAAGATCAAGTAGCTTTTCACGGTCAACCCAGCCATTATTTTCAACTTGAGTTGGAGGTAAGTGCTTCGCACATAATGGTCGTAGCAATAAATCATCTGCGCCGGACTCTTCTTGAACTATTGGCATTGTGTCCCTTCTTTGAGACATGGGTCTTTGACCTATGACTTCGCCAGTAATGATAAAGTCGAAGTTGTTGTTTTCCATCCACTGCTTTGCTTTCTTGACCATAAAACCTTTGCAATCTAGACAAGGGTTCATGTTTTTACCGTAACCGTGCTTAGGATTTAGAAG
>JASLYC010000026.1 GCA_030739975.1 Gammaproteobacteria bacterium | reverse complement strand
GAATCATTATGAATATTTCTAGATTTGAAACAAATAAGCGTATGAGTCGTGCCGTTATACACAACAGCACTCTTTATCTCTGTGGACAAGTTTGCGTAGATGCGTCTGCCGGTATTACAGAACAAACTCAAACAATGCTTGATAAGGTGGAATTGCTTCTGAATAAATATGAAAGCTCTAAAGAGCATATCCTTTCTGCCACGATTTATCTCAAAGCAATGTCCGACTTTGATGCAATGAACTCCGTATGGGAGGCTTGGGTGCCATCAGGTTTTGCGCCGTCCAGAGCTTGTGTTAGTGCCTTAATGGCGAGGCCAGAGCTGCTGGTGGAGGTGTCAGTCGTTGCCGCTGTTAAAGCTTAATTAACTCATTTTGTTTTTATATTGCTACTTAACAAAATAGTGATGCCTTGTATTATTATGACCTACCAATTTCATAGCGTCTAGTTTTTACTTAAGTTTCTACCTATTAAAATGAGCTACAACTACAGCTTGGGTATAATCAAAATTATTAACTAAAAAATGTAATTTTATATGTCAATTAGAGATCCAGATCCAATAGAAACTAGAGAATGGTTAGAGGCATTTAGATCAGTCGCCAGATTTGAAGGTGAAGATAGGGCTAAATACATTCTTAAGCAACTGGTGGACATGGCACACGAAGAAGGTATGGACTTGCCAGAAGGTGTCAATACAGCCTATTTAAATTCTATTCCTGTTGAAAAAGAGACCGAACTCGTAGTACAGCACGAAATAGAGCACAGGATTAAATCAATAATTAGATGGAATGCAATGATTATGGTTGTAAAAGCCAACCAATTTTCATCAGAATTGGGTGGCCATATTGCTTCATTCGCATCAAGCGCAACTTTATATGAAGTAGGATTTAATCATTTTTATCGTGGACCAAATTCAGATCAGGGGGCAGACCTAATATTTTTTCAAGGGCATATTGCACCTGGAATATACTCTAGAGCATTTCTTGAGGGCAGAATTACAGAAGAACAGATGGTTAATTTTCGCCAAGAAACAGAAAAAAATGGCCTATCATCATACCCACATCCATGGCTTATGCCTGATTTTTGGCAGTTCCCTACAGTTTCAATGGGGCTAGGGCCAATTATGGCTATCTATCAAGCTAGATTTATGAAATATTTGCATCACCGAGAGGTAAAGCAAACCGATAAAAGGACAGTTTGGGCTTATCTAGGAGATGGAGAAACTGATGAACCTGAGTCCTTAGGAGCGATATCTCTAGCTGGTAGGGAAAAACTTGATAATCTAATATTTGTTGTTAACTGTAACTTACAACGCCTAGATGGGCCGGTTCGGGGTAATGGCAAAATTATCCAAGAACTTGAAGCTATGTTCCGTGGCGCCGGTTGGAATGTTATAAAGGTAGTCTGGGGTAGGGGATGGGATAGTCTTTTAGCTAAAGATACATCTGGAATGCTAAAAAAACGCATGGAAGAGGTTGTTGATGGAGAATATCAGGCATACAAAGCTAAAGATGGTGCATACGTTCGTCAGTATTTCTTTGGTAAGTATCCTGAGCTATTAAAACTAGTTGAGCATATGAGTGATGAGGAGATTTTTGCATTAGAGAGAGGGGGTCATGATCCAAACAAAGTTTATCAGGCATACAAAAGAGCCAAAGAGCACGTTGGTCAGCCAACCGTAATTCTAGCAAAAACTGTTAAGGGTTATGGAATGGGTGAAGCAGGAGAGGGGAAAAACACAACCCATAGCCAAAAGAAGTTGGGTCTTGATGCACTAAATAGAGTTGCAAAAAGGTTTCAGATTCCTGTTACCGAAAAGGACGCCAAAGAACTAAATTTTTATAAACCAGACCATAACAGTGAAGAATTAAAATACCTTAGAAAGAGGCGTGAAGAGCTGGGTGGCTATTTACCAGTAAGAAAGTTTGATTTAGAGAAAATACATATTCCATCTCTTGAGACTTTCGATGTATTACTGAAATCATCTGGAGACAGAGAAATGTCTAGCACCATGGCATTTGTGAGATTTCTAACCCTACTCATTAGAGAAAAAGATTTAACCCATCGAATCGTTCCTATAGTGCCAGACGAAGCAAGAACATTTGGAATGGAGGGTCTATTTAGGCAGATGGGAATATATTCCTCATCAGGGCAATTATATGAGCCAGAGGACTCAGAAACTGTGATGTGGTATAAAGAAGATATCAAGGGGCAGGTTTTGCAGGAAGGTATAACAGAGGCCGGGGCAATTTCTGACTGGATTGCAGCAGCTACCTCATACGCAACCCATAACGTGACAATGATCCCATTTTATATATACTATTCCAAGTTTGGTTTTCAGCGTGTTGGAGATTTAGCTTGGGCTGCAGGCGATATGCAGGCTAAAGGGTTTCTTTTAGGAGGCACAGCTGGAAGAACAACGCTTGCTGGTGAAGGGCTACAGCATCAGGACGGAGAGTCACTTATTGCTGCAAATACGATACCGAACTGTGTAACTTATGATCCAACTTATGCCTATGAATTAACCGTTATTATTCTAGACGGTATGCGCAGAATGTATAAAGATATGGAGAGTGTTTTTTATTATATAACTGTAATGAACGAGACCTACCAACAGCCCGAAATGCCAAAAGGCGCTGAACAAGGAATAATTAAAGGAATATATCACCTTAAAACAATAGGAAAACACAAAAATGAAGTTCAACTTTTAGGAAGCGGAACTATTTTAAGGGAGGTAGAGTTAGCTGCACAAATATTGGATGATGATTGGGGCGTTAGCTCTAAAGTTTGGAGTGTAACTAGCTTTAATGAGCTAACAAAAGAGGCTCAAGCTGTTGAAAGAGAAAACCGTTTCATGACTAAAGGTAAACCTAAAAAGCCTTATATTAGTGAGTGCTTAGAAGGGTCAAAGGGTCCAATAATCGCTGCTACTGACTACATAAAAAATTATGCTGAACAGGTAAGGAAGTACATACCAGGTCGTTATGAAGTCCTTGGAACTGATGGCTTTGGCAGGTCTGACTCTAGAGCTGCCCTTAGAGAATTTTTTGAAGTAAACGCTAACTATATAGTAGTAACATCACTTAGATCACTCTCAGAAGAAGGCTTAATAGACAAATCTCAAGTGACAAAGGCTTTAAAGAAGTATAAGATTAGCAATAATAAGCCAAACCCTCTATCAGTATAGGCGTTATTGTTTTTTTATGAGAGAAGAAAAATTTCTAGAAAATGTAAAGCTAGGAGTTGAAGTAAAGTTTAGCGACTTAATGTCTATAATTGATGAAAACTATACCTATATAGCTTCACCTTTTGTTAATGGGGGGTTGGCCAATAAAAAGAACGAAAACCAAGGCAGCGCTAAGTTATTTTCTTTTGCTGGTATACATAAACTAAGCAAGGCTGAAACCCTACAATGCTTTGGTGAGCACTATAAGACAGTCTTAGACGAGCCCGATGGAAATTCACATCAAAATATCAGAAACTTTATGAGGTATGGCTGGAATGGCCTAAAGTTTGATAGTATTGTATTAAGGCGTAAGTAAACTTAACACTAATTTAATAGTGCGGTGGTTTTTCGTTATTTACCTCGTTATCACTATTAGTATTGTCTTCATTTAGTTGTGTAATACTTACATTCAAATCTTTTATTTTTTGTTCTAGCTCATCTATTCTATTTGATTGACGATAGATAACATTGTTTAGCTCATCAATTATGCGATCAAGGTGTGCAAATTTTTCTTCCAATTCAACGATAGATTTTTCCATAGTGATTGTTTCCTAGGTATTAATAGATATAAATAAAAAAAGCCACCATAAAGGCGGCTTTTTTACTAACATATCTAAACATTATTTATTTAACAAAACTTTGCGTGATAGCTTTATTCTACCTCTATCAACTCCAAGCACCTTAACCTCAATTTCTTCACCTTCTTTAAGGTAATCTTCAACTTTTTCAACTCTCTCATTAGCAATCTCTGAGACATGAAGAAGCCCATCTTGGTTAGGTAGTATTGTAACAAAAGCACCAAATTCGACAATCTTGGCTACCTTTCCTGTGTAGACTTTGTTTACCTCAGGAACTGCAGTAACACTCTTAACCATTTCTACTGCTTTTTCAAAGCTATCTTGGTCATTTGCGAATACATTTACACTTCCATCATCATCAACGTCAACACTTGCACCAGAAGAAGAGATAATTCCTTTAATAGTTTCACCACCCTTACCTATTAGGTCACGAATTTTATCTTTTTCAATTTGAATAACAGCAGTTTTAGGGGCATTTTTGCTTGACTGATTAGGTTCACAAATAACCTGATTCATTTGCCCTAATATGTTAAGTCTTGCATCTTTAGCTTGTGCAAGAGCTATATCCATGATTTCTTGCGTTATTCCTTGTATTTTAATATCCATCTGTAGCGCATTAATGCCTCGAGATGTACCGGCAACTTTAAAGTCCATATCTCCTAAATGGTCCTCGTCACCCAATATATCAGTTAACACAGTAAATCTATCACCCTCCTTAACTAAACCCATAGCTATACCAGCTACAGGTGCTTTTAGCGGCACTCCAGCATCCATTAATGACAAAGACGAGCCACAAACACTAGCCATAGAGCTAGAACCATTTGACTCTGTAATCTCAGACACTACACGAATAGTATATGGGTATTCCTCAATTGAAGGTAAGCACGCTGCAATACCGCGACGAGCTAGACGACCGTGACCAATTTCTCGACGCTTTGTTATGCCAACTCTACCAGTTTCGCCAACACAGTAAGGCGGGAAATTATAGTGCAATAAGAAGTAGTCACTTAGACGTTCAGAAGCTTCAAGCTTTTCAATTAACTGAGCATCACGCTTAGATCCCAAAGTGGTAGCAACCAATGCTTGAGTTTCGCCACGAGTAAATAACGCAGATCCATGTGTATTATCTATCAATCCAGTTTCAATTCTCAGATCTCTCACTGTCTTTGAGTCACGCCCATCGATACGAGGTTCATTATTCAGAATCCTCTCACGAACAGTAGACTTTTCAATTTTTTTGAAATACTTTGAAACATCATCAGCGGAAGCTCCATCCTCATCATCATCATTTGATAATGCCTCTATAGCAGCCTGTTTGATTTCTCCTACCTTTTCATAGCGATCTAATTTTTCTCTTATTTGATATGCTTCATTAATCTGTTCGCCAAACTGAGATTTAATTTCATTTAATAATGATTCATCAGTTTCAGGGGCATCCCAATCCCATTTTTCGTTGCCAACTTCTTTAGCAAAGTCAGAAATATTTTCGATAACGGTTTGGAAACCTTTGTGAGCAAACATTACTGCTCCTAGCATAACCTCCTCAGACAACTCTTTTGCTTCTGATTCAACCATAAGTACTGCATCATTAGTTCCAGCTACCACCATATCTAAATCAGATGTTTCGAGCTCAGAGTAAGTTGGGTTAAGTATATATTCACCATCAGAGTAGCCTACACGAGCGCCACCAATAGGACCGCTAAAAGGAACACCAGATATGCTGAGTGCAGCTGAAGTTCCAATCATAGCAATAATGTCAGGGTCAACATTTTTATTTGCTGATATTACAGTAATTAGTACCTGCACTTCATTCATAAAACCATTAGGAAATAACGGTCGGATAGGGCGGTCTATTAGGCGTGAAGTTAATGTCTCTTTTTCACTTGGACGTCCTTCACGTTTAAGGAACCCTCCAGGGATCTTTCCTGCGGCGTATGTTTTTTCAATATAGTCTACAGACAGTGGGAAGAAATCTTGTCCAGGTCTCATTTCTTTAGAGCCAACAACAGATACCAATACTTGCGTATCATCCATACTTGCAAGTACAGCTCCATGAGCCTGCCTTGCAATACGGCCTGTCTCTAATGTAATTGTTTGTTTGCCCATGGCAAAGCTTTTTTTAACGATATTCATTTCCATGAAATTCTCCATAAATAAAATAAAAAGAAAATCTACGGATTCATCGTATAAGCTTTATTTGAAACATACCCACTAGAGGTACGCTTTAGATAAAACTTAAAATAGATAGAAGCCATAGAAAGAGGGTCATTATACATAACTACTGATACATTGCATCCCAAAAGAATTATATTGCTTTATCTAGCAAACCTAACCTAAAAAGCTTTTTAGCGATATTAACTGAAAAAATATCATCATTTTTACAGTCAATTTTTCTGCTATTGCAGAAATTAGTAATAGCTTCAGGTTTAGAATCATTAACGTCAATATATTCACCATTGATGTACATTTTTACCGATTCATTATTTATAGTGTATGCAACTTTGCAACTAGCATGAAGAAAATATTTTGCATAATAATCGAACCCTTCATTTTGAATTTGAAATTGAAAGTTTTGTAATATATTCAAGTCAAAACTGTCAATTTTAGTTACGCAACATGCAAATTGATTAGTGCTTATATGCACTAGTTTTTTAGCTTTATTAATTGCTGATTGGGTTATTAAGGCTGGACACTCGTTTAGCTCTAAAGTAGGGTCTTCATAGTATTGAATTGTACTAATAATACTATTATGTTTTTCTGTTGATTCGAGCAATTCTTGATTTGTATATGACCTATAACCAAATGAGAATGTTGTGCATTTATCATCAAGGCTGACACCGTGATGAGCTACTTTTGGCGGGATATACAATATATCACCCGGGCCAACTTCAAATACATATTCTGGCTCAAAAGTTCTCATAATTTTGAGAGGAACGTTGTCTAAATAATTATTATCACAGCAATTCTTTGTGCTTAAATGCCAACGACGCCTACCTTCTCCTTGTAACAAAAATACGTCATAATAATCAAAATGCGGCCCTACACTACCTCCAGTTACAGCATAAGATGCCATAACATCATCAAATCTCCAACGAGGAACAAAATCAAAATGCTCAATCATTTGATATACTTCATCAACAAATCTATCTACTCCCTGTACAAGTAATGTCCAGTTCTTTTTTGGCAAAGTTGAATAAGTTTTTTCTATAAAAGGACCGTAGTTTAATGCCCACTCATGGCCATCGATTGAACCTTTAACTATCCTCGATTCGATTTCATCTTCAAGCGATAGTTCAGCTAGTTCATTTGGATTTATAGGAGATATAAAATTTGGTAGAGCTTGTTTTAATAGTAGAGGCTTTTTTTGCCAATAGTAAGTTAAAAATTCTTCTTTAGAAATTTCATTAAATATAATCATTAATCATGAACCCATATCATAATTAATCATTTGTAATTATGAACAATTATTGGTGATAATTAGGCGCCTCTTTAGTTATAGAAACATCATGAACATGAGATTCGACCATCCCGGCAGAGGTAACCTGTACAAAGTTTGCATTTGCCCTCATCTTTTTAAGATTTTCACAGCCAGTATATCCCATTGATGAGCGGACACCTCCAATCATTTGATCCAGAATAGGTCTTATAGATCCTTTGAATGGAACTCTGCCTTCAATGCCCTCTGGGACAAGTTTATCAGCTTTGGACTCAGACTGAAAATACCTATCAGATGAGCCGTGCGCTTGATTCATAGCACCAATAGACCCCATACCACGATAAGATTTGTATGAACGTCCTTTGTATAGTTCAACCTCACCAGGTGACTCCTCAGTTCCAGCCAGCATAGATCCAAGCATTACACTATAAGCTCCAGCAGCAAAAGCTTTCGAAATGTCACCTGAAAATCTAATACCACCATCAGCGATAAGAGGGATGCCTGTACCTTTTAAGGCTTGAGCAACATCTGATATAGCTGTTATCTGTGGCACACCAACACCTGCAATTATTCTTGTAGTGCAAATACTTCCTGGACCAATACCGACCTTAACGCAATCAGCACCAGCCTTTACCAAATCAAGTGCTGCTTCAGCTGTGGCAATATTTCCTGCGATTACATCAAGTTTTGGATATAATTTTTTTGTCTTTGCAACTCTATCGATAACTCCTTGGGAATGTCCATGAGCTGTATCTATCACAATAACGTCAATACCAGCATCAACTAATGCTTTTATTCTATCTCCAGTGCCTTTTGCAACTCCAACAGCCGCACCCACTCTTAGTCTTTCCTGAGAATCTTTACATGCATCAGGGTAGTCTGAAGATTTTTGAATATCACGAACCGTTATCATGCCTTTTAGTTGAAATTTTTTATCAGTTATTATTACTCGTTCAATGCGATGTTTATGAAGTAAAGCTTTAACTGTATCAATATCAGTTCCCTCGGAAACAGTAATCAGTCTATCTTGAGGCGTCATAACATTTTTTACTGAATCATCTAGATGCGTTTCAAATCTAACATCTCTTCCAGTAACAAGTCCCAATATAGTGTTATTTTCAACAACCGGTAGTGCAGAAATTTTGTACTTATCTTGCATCTTAAATACTTCAGCAATAGTAGCGCTAGATGTTAAAGTTATTGGGTCCCTTATTACTCCAGATTCATAACGTTTTACAGTACGTACTTCTTTGGCTTGAGCCTCTATAGACATGTTCTTATGAATGATTCCTATTCCACCCTCTTGGGCAATAGTAATTGCCAATTTGGATTCAGTAACTGTATCCATTGCTGCAGACAATATTGGAATATTTAGGTTAATATTTTTAGTTAATTTAGTTTTAAGACTAACTTTTTTTGGCATTATTGTTGAGTGCGCAGGTATTAGTAATACATCATCAAAGGTCAAGGCTTTTTTTAGTAAATTCATTAAATTCTCCTCTGATTGGTTAATTTTGGAAAAATTACTCCAATCAAAATTCCAATAAATAAAATAATTGCACCAACTATAAACCAATTTCTTGAGCTGGCCTCTTTGGCAGCTGTGTCATTGTTTCTTAACAGCTGAATTTCAGTTTTAAGTTGCATTATTTCTGAGTTTAATTTTTCGTTCAGGTGCTCAATTTTAAGAGCGTCTTTGTATACCTGTTCGATGTGCTCTTTTTCTGCCTGAGATTTGCTACTTTGAATTGAAAGTTTTGTGTTGCTTACCTTTAATTCTTTTATCTCTTCTTGCATCTTTTTGTTAGTTAATTTTTGTTTTGTAATTAGTAACTTATTAGCAGTGTGAGTTCGTTTTAGTTTTTTTAATTGAACCATAGCTGGCTCTTTGTTTGTAAGATACCTAGAGATAATCCACCCAGTGTCATTTTCAAATTTAACTTGAGTCCACCCCGTTTCAGTTGTTGACAGAAATTCAAGCTTAGTGCCTGAAGGAAGCATCCTTATAATATTACTTGGGTTGTTGGCTATTTTGCTCTGTGAGCGCATAGGTAGGTCTACTGTGTCAGTAATAAAAACAAACGATTCGGCACTTACGGCAGAGACCCATAAAGTTAAAATAATAATAAATGTCTTTACGATTTTCATAGTGAAGATATTCTTTTAAGTTGTATAGAAAGGTCCATAATAGCACTTTGTACTGAGCTTAGCTTTTCTTTTTCTTTATTTACTACTTCTTCAGGTGCGCCATTAACAAAATTACTATTATCTAGTTTGTTTGCGAATTGAGATTCAAGTTTTACAAGTTTTTCTATTTCTTTTTTGAGTCTTAAGGCCTCTTGTTGTTTGTCAATTAGCCCCTCCAAAGGGATAAATATTTTCATATTCCCAACCAAAGCTGTAGCCGATTCAGGAGCATTGACGGTTTCTGCTAATTTTTCAATATTTTCTAGTTTCGCAATAGTGCAAAGAATTTTTATATTATTATTTAGATATTTGTCATCATTAGAGCTATATTTTTGCACTAAACATGGCAAAGGCTTTGATGGCGGTATATTCATTTCGCCTCGGATTTGACGAATACCCAATATAAAACTTTGTAGCCACTTAATTTCATCTTCAGCACTAGAAGATATAAGGTCAACGTTTGCCTTAGGAAAAGGCTTATTCATTAAACTATCATTAATATTAGCGGAGATATTGTTACAGTGCTGATAAATCTCTTCAGTAATAAAAGGTATTACAGGGTGGAGTAATGAGAGAATTTCAATTAACACTTTAAGTAGAGTTGATTGTGATCCAGCTTTGGTGTTTTCATTGTTTAATAATGGTTTTGTAAGCTCAAGATACCAATCACAATAGTCATGCCATACAAATTCATATAACTCTTGTGCCATTAAATCTAGTCGGTAGTCGTTTATATGTTTTTCAACATTGGTTTTGGTTGCTTGTAATCTAGACAATATCCATTTATCAGCTGTAGAGGTGGTTGCATTTAGATTAATATTTTCACCATCAAGTTTCATAATAACGAATCTAGAGGCGTTCCATAGCTTATTGCAGAAGTTTCTATATCCTTCAACTCGTTTAAGGTCAAACTTAATATCACGACCAAAAGATGCAAGCGCTGCAAAAGTAAATCTTAGTGCGTCAGTACCAAACGCGGGTATCCCATCAGAAAACTCTTTTACTGTTTGTTTTTTAATTTTTTCAGCCATTTTTGGCTGCATCATCCCCTGAGTTCTCTTACTAAGAAGGTCTTCAAGGCTAATACCATCAATCAAATCAATAGGGTCTAGCACATTGCCTTTTGATTTAGACATCTTTTGCCCATGCCCATCTCGAATTAGGCCAGTTATATATACATCTTTAAATGGAACATCGTCCATAAATTTAAGCCCAAACATAATCATTCTGGCGACCCAAAAGAAAATAATATCAAAACCTGTTACTAGAACGTTAGTAGGATAGAAGCGTGACAATTCTGTTGTTTTTTCAGGCCATCCTAAGGTAGAAAAAGGCCATAAAGCAGATGAAAACCATGTATCAAGTACATCATCATCTTGCTTTAAATGTACATCTTTACCAGCCTCTAATTGAGCTTCTTCTAGAGAGTTAGCGACATAAATATTGCCATCATCATCGTACCATGCAGGAATTCTATGGCCCCACCATATTTGACGAGAAATGCACCAGTCTTCGATATTCTCCATCCAATTAAAATAAGTTTTTGACCAGTTTTCAGGTACAAAACGAATATCACCATTTTTTACAGCATCAATTGCAGGTTTAGCCAATGGCGCAGCTTTAACGAACCATTGATCTGTCATGTATGGCTCTATCACAGCATTCGTTCTATCGCCCCTAGGAACCATCAAAGTGTGAGGATCGATTTTTTCCATTAAATCGAGCTCTTGTAAATCCTTGACAATTTGTTTTCTTGCTTCAAAACGGTCCATACCGACGTATTTGCATTCAACCGTTTCATTGATTTTAGCGTCAGGAGTGAATATATTAATAATTTCAAGGTTGTGACGTTGGCCCATCTCGTAATCATTAAAGTCATGTGCTGGTGTAATCTTTACACACCCAGTCCCAAATTCCATATCCACATATTCATCAGTTATTATTTCTATTTTTCTATTTGTAAGTGGAAGTTCGATAGATTTGCCAACCAGATGTGAGTAACGTTTGTCGTCTGGATGTACTGCTACAGCAGTATCTCCTAACATCGTTTCAGGTCTAGTGGTAGCAACTACGAGATACTCTTTTGAGCCAGAGATTGGGTAACGAATATGCCAAAGCGATCCCTTCTCTTCGGAACTAATAACTTCAAGGTCAGAAACTGCAGTAAGGAGGACGGGGTCCCAGTTCACAAGCCTTTTACCTCTATAAATTAAACCCTCTTTGTATAGCTGGATGAATACTTTTTGTACGGCATTTGATAATCCTTCATCCATAGTAAAGCGTTCCCTTTCCCAATCAACTGAAGCTCCTAATCGTCTCATTTGAGAAGTTATAGTGTTTCCTGAATGTTCTTTCCATTCCCAAATTTTTTCAACAAACTTTTCACGACCAAGATCATGCCTAGTAATATCATCACTAGATAGTTGACGTTCCACTACCATTTGAGTAGCTATTCCTGCATGATCAGTTCCTGGTTGCCAGAGTGTTTGATCACCAATAGAACGGTGATATCGAGTCAATATATCCATTATTGTGTGCTGGAAAGCGTGCCCCATATGTAAGCTTCCAGTAACGTTAGGAGGGGGCAGAACTATTGAATATGAATCTTTACTGTTGGAGTTTTGCCTAGAAGAGAAAAGCTGATTTTCTTCCCAAAGGATACGGAATTTACTCTCTATAAGATTTGGGCTGTATGTTTTTTCCATTAATGTTTTAGATCCAATTGGTAACCACTAAATGGTATAAAACTGATGAATTATACCAATTAATTCAATTAATTATATTAGACCTTATGCTAAATATTCGCCACAAAGATATAATAGATTTGTTAATGTGAATTTATCACACTTATGTGCTGTCAAAAAAAATATGACAGCAATACTTTGACACTATACAATTTCTATTTGTTCTCTATTGTTATAAAGAAGTTTTAGTAGAATCTCTCCTTTTTTCTCACTCCAACGGTCTATAGGGCCAGAAACTGTTAATGCGCCAACAAACTGTTGGTTTTTAGTTATTACAGGTATAGCTATTGCAAACAAAGATGCGTTGTGCTCATTTATTGATATGTAAAAGCCTTTTTTTCGTATTTCATAAAAAAAGCCACTATGATCATTTTTACGTTGACCATAGGCAAGAATAATTCTTCCGGCTGCTCCACGATTAAGTTCAAGTCGAGCCCCTTGCTCAATGTGGTGTCTTATTCTGTCTTTTGAATGGGCACGATATATACAAATCCTACTATTATTTTCTTCAATTTGAAAAGAGGATGTTTCATTGCATTCGTCTCTAATAGAGTCAACAATGGGTCTAATTTGGGTGAGATGATGTTCATGCTCATATACAGCACTCAAATAGACAGGCTGTGTTCCGATACAGTAATTTTTATCTGACGTGCGAATGATATAGCCGTATTGTATTAATGTTTGTAATATTCTGTAGGTTGTTGATTGATTGAATTGCGTTTTGGCACAAATCTCAACAAGGCTCATAGAAGGGTTGTCCATTGAAAAAATGGACAAAATGTGTAAAGTTTTCTCTATTGCATTAAATTTTGGATTATTGTTAAAACTACTCACAATATACTCCATAATATAAAGCATATAATTATATAGTGAATTAATGCCCTATGAACTAATATTTTATATATACAAACTTAGTTATACATGCAAGTTTTGCTATAGACACACTTTCATAATATAAATATTGAATTTATATCATGAGAAAATAATGAGAATTAATTAAATATTAATGTAACATTCTGCCATCAATACAAAAGAAAACACAATTAATTGATGATAAAAATTTGTTAGCTGGTAATTTATATACAGCTAACAAGAATAAATAAACATTAAAAAGTAATAAACATTAATCAGGTATATATTATGAGTAGAAAAGATCAGATAGAACAATTAGAGAGAGATTGGGCAGAAAATCCTAGATGGAAAAACGTAAAAAGAACCTATAGCGCTGAAGATGTGGTTCGTTTGAGAGGCTCTGTACAAGCAGAGTATACTTACGCCCGCCGTGGCGCTGAAAAATTATGGGAGCTTGTAAATGGCTCTTCTAAAAAAGGTTACGTCAACTGTATGGGTGCTATTACTGCAGGTCAAGCTATGCAGCAGGCAAAGGCAGGAATTGAAGCAATATATCTTTCTGGTTGGCAGGTTGCTGCTGACGGTAATACATCCGAAACAATGTACCCAGACCAATCTCTATATGCGTATGATTCAGTACCGACTATGGTTAGGCGTATAAATAACACATTTAAAAGAGCTGACGAGATTCAATGGTCTAGAGGAATTGATAAGGGTGATGATGGACATATAGACTATTTCTTGCCAATAGTTGCTGATGCTGAGGCAGGATTTGGCGGTGTATTGAATGCATTTGAATTAATGAAAAATATGATTGCCAATGGAGCTGCTGGAGCTCACTTTGAAGACCAGTTAGCGGCAGTTAAAAAATGTGGACATATGGGAGGCAAAGTTCTAGTGCCTACACAAGAGGCAATTGAAAAGCTTGTTGCTGCACGTTTAGCTTCTGATGTTATGGGAGTTCCTACAGTTGTATTGGCAAGAACTGATGCAGAAGCTGCAAATTTATTAACTTCAGATGTTGATCCAAATGATGCTCCTTTTGTTACTGGTGAGCGAACTGCTGAAGGGTTTTATAGAGTAAAGAATGGACTTGAGCAGTCTATATCTAGAGGTGTTGCATATGCTCCATATGCCGACTTGGTGTGGTGTGAAACAGGCAAGCCAGATTTAGGGTTTGCTCGCGAATTTGCGCAAGCTGTTATTGCTGAAAATCCAGAACAGTTACTTGCATACAACTGCTCTCCTTCGTTTAATTGGAAGAAAAACCTTAGCGATAGTCAGATAGCCACTTTCCAGGAAGAGATTGCTGATATGGGTTATAAATATCAATTTATTACCTTGGCAGGTATTCATAATATGTGGTACAACATGTTTGACCTGGCATATGATTACGCTAAAGGTGATGGAATGAAGCACTATGTAAACAAAGTCCAGGAGCCAGAGTTTGCAGCCTCATCAAAAGGCTATACTTTTGCATCTCATCAACAGGAGGTTGGTGCAGGATATTTTGATGATGTTACAACAGTTATACAAGGGGGTCAGTCATCTGTCACCGCTCTAACAGGATCAACTGAAGAGGAGCAATTCTAATTCATTGATAATTTGTCAAGCCAGGAGTAACTTATATTTATAATTAAATCATAATTTACTCTTGGTCTTATAATTCTTGTTATTATGAATCCTATAAATTTAAAAAATCAGTCACTAAAGATTTCTAGCAGAATCTTGAAAGGTTTTGAAAAGCACTATACCGCACTTCAACAAAATTCATTTGAGGCCAAGGAAAAATTTGAAAAATGTCAATGGGATTTATTGCAAGAAGATTCAAGGCTTCGCCTTAATTTTTACGAAAACCAAGTTACCAACTTTTGCCATGATTTTCGTGATTTCTTTGATGTTTCTTCGTTCGACGAGATGTTATGGTCAAATACCAAGTTAACATATACAAGAATAATTTCAACTTACAAGCAACCAGAACTCGCAGAAACTTTTTATAATTCTGTATTTTGTAGATTGTTTGATAAACGCTTCTATAAAAATAACTTTATCTTTGTTAAACCTAGTATATCTACTGAATTCATTGACTTGAATGACCCAATAGTGTCTAGCTATTGCTTTGATAGGGACACTATAGCTACCACCCTTAGAGATATTATAGAGAGCATTTCTTTTAATGTAAATTTTGTGGATTTAGATAGAGATATTAATCGTCTAGAGGAACAAATAGTCAAACAATTAAATTTGGCAAAAGACGACACTGTTGAATTTCAGATTATTAAATCGCCATTCTATAGAAGGAAAGGGGCCTACATTGTCGGGAAGGTTGTGTTTCAGAATATGAGCACATCTCCATTATTAATATCTATGTTAAATGACAAAGAGAAAGGCATTTTTGTTGATGCAGTGCTTACTGAAATTAAGGATATATCAATAGTATTTAGTTTCTCAAGGTCATATTTCTTTATTGATACGGTTTATCCAGCTGCGGTGGTTGATTTTCTACAGTCTATATTGCCAGAAAAAAACAAACCTGAATTGTACAGCTCGATAGGCCTCCACAAACATGGCAAAAATTTGCTATATAGAAATTTGTTGCAGTACTCTAAATTGACCAATGAAAAACTTACATTAGCTCCCGGCATTAAGGGTATGGTGATGACGGTTTTTACTTTCCCTATGTTTCCATATGTTTTTAAAGTAATTAACGACAAATTTGCACCACCAAAACAGTGCACCCCAAAAACGGTCAAAGAAAAGTATTTTTTTGTAAAGAGCCATTGCAAGGTAGGCCGGCTTGCAGACACATGGGAGTTTTCAAATGTTGCATTCCCTATTTCTGATATTAGTCCAGAACTAATGAATGAGCTGAAGGAAAAAGTACCATCAAAGTTAGAAATTGATGGTGATCTTTTAATTATCAAGCATTTATATATAGAAAACAAAATGATACCGCTGAACTTGTTTATGAGAAATGCAAAGAATGATGACCTTAAACATATTATTAAAGATTATGGTAGGGCTATTGACGAGTTAATCAATTCAGACATATTTCCTGGAGACATGCTCACCAAAAATTTTGGTGTAACTAGGCAAAATAGGGTTGTTTTTTATGACTATGATGAAATTACACCTATGAACAAGCCAACATTTAGAAAAATCCCTAAGCCAAGGAATGAATACGATGAATTGTCACTAGAGCCATGGTATCCAGTTGCTGATAGTGATGTTTTCCCAGAAGAATTCAGATTCTTTATGTTTCCTGACAAAAATAAAAAAGAAATTTTTGATAGTAAATTTAGCAAACTCTTAGATGCAAATTACTGGTGCTCAGTTCAGGAGAGTTTGAAAAAAAGTGGTGTAGGCGACTATTACCCTTACCAAGATAAATACAGAATGTGTGAAATATATGAAGAGGAATAAAGATGGAAAGGACTACAGATATATCTGATAAATTGCATCCAAAGGTACAGTATCTAGAGTCGAATTATAGAAATTTTGGGGCAAAAATTAATTTCTCTGGAATCATTGCAACCATTAAATGCTTTGAGGATAACTCATTAGTTAGAGAGGCAGTTGCTAAAGATGGAACTGGTAAAGTTCTTGTGGTTGATGCTGGAGGCTCTCATCGCTGTGCAATGTTGGGAGATATGCTAGCTGAAAAAGCTATAAAAAATGGTTGGGAGGGTGTAGTTATATACGGATTGATAAGAGACTCAGATATCTTGGGCAAAATGCAGATTGGTATCAAGGCACTAGGCACTCACCCATTGAAAAGTATAAAAAAAGGGGTCGGGGAAAGTAATATAGAGGTTAACTTCTCTGGCGTTAGGTTTACTCCAGGAGATTATATATATGCTGATTTGGATGGGGTTGTAGTAGTGGAGGAAAAAATATAATGGCAAAAAATAGCTATAGTTCGTTTAATAAGCATAATATTGACAATAACTTTTATAAATTTATTGACCAAGAAGTAGTTAGTGGATTAAAAATAAATGCCGATGATTTTTTTAACTCTATATGTTCGATTGTAGAGGAACTAAAAGAAGAGAATGAGGGGTTACTTCAAGAAAGAGACAATTTACAGCTCAAAATTGACAATTGGCATGTAAAAAATAAAGACAACTTTAGCTTTAAAGATTATAAAGAATTGCTAATAGATATTGGTTATCTGTTGCCAGAGCCAGATGATTTTGCAATTGATGTCGGGCCTGTAGCTGAAGAAATTTACAACATCGCCGGACCACAGTTAGTTGTTCCAGTTTCCAATGATAGATTTTTGTTAAATGCCGTTAATGCTAGGTGGGGCAGTCTATTTGACGCATTTTATGGTACTGATGTTATACCTAATAAGGGTGACATGGCAAAATCGTCTTCTTTGAACTTGAAACGCGCCAATAAAACTGTAGAAATTGCATGCGATTTTTTAGACCAAGTTGTCCCACTTGAAGGCGCTTCATATAGACAGATTAAGTGCGTTGAGGAGAACACTAACAAGCTATTATTTAAGCTAAATAATGACAAAATTGTAGCTCTAGCAGACAATGAAAAATATGTAGGCATTAATAAAGATGGAGGGATATTGCTTAGAAACAACAACCTCCTTATTGAAGTAGTATTGGATCAAAATGCTAGCTATCATCCGAGCGCTATATCTGATGTTATTTTAGAATCTGCCATTACTACAATTGTTGATTTTGAGGATTCTGCCTCAACAGTAAGTAATGATGAAAAGGTTAGGGCGTATAGAAATTATTTGGGCCTAATAAAGGGTAACTTGAAATCAAATTTTGTTAAAAATGGAAAATCCCTGACCAGAAAATTGAATAATGAAAAAGTATATATTGACACTAACGGTAAGAAAGATAATTTAAGTGGCATTAGTACAATATTGGTGCGTCACGTAGGCATACATATGACAACCGATTTAATCCAAGATATAGACAATAAGCCAATATTTGAAGGTGTTTTAGATGCAATGGTAACTGGCTTAATAGCTAGCCACTATTTAAAAGATATTCCAAAAAACGCACCATCAAGTATGTATGTTGTAAAACCAAAACTACATGGACCAAAGGAGGTTGCATTTACAGTTAAGTTATTTGCGTTGGTTGAGAAGGCCTTAGGATTAAATGACAAAACTATCAAGATAGGAATTATGGATGAAGAGCGTAGAACAAGTGTCAATCTTAAGGCATGTATAAAAGAGGCAAAAGATAGGGTTATTTTTGTTAATACAGGTTTTTTAGATAGAACTGGAGATGAAATCCATACCTCAATGCTAGCAGGACCAATGAGGCGTAAGGAAAATATTAAAAAGGAGGCATGGTATTCAGCGTACGAGAATAACAATGTAGCTATAGGCCTACAGTCTGGTTTTTATAAAAGAGCTCAGATAGGCAAAGGCATGTGGGCTCAGCCAGATCAAATGCGTGAAATGCTTGATACCAAGAAGGCTCATTTAGAGGCGGGAGCAAATTGTGCCTGGGTTCCATCGCCTACAGCTGCTACTCTACATGCCACTCATTATCATTATTTTGATGTCTTTCAAAGACAACAGCAAATAATAAATGATATTAATGTAGATAGAGATTCATTACTCGATATTCCATTATTGAAAGATACAACAAAGTTATCTAATGAACAAATAATTACTGAAATTGAGAATAATGCGCATAGTATCTTGGGGTATGTTGTTCGCTGGATAGACCAAGGTATTGGCTGTTCAAAGGTGCAAAATATAGACCATATTGGGTTGATGGAGGATAGAGCTACATTACGCATTTCATCTCAACATATGGCTAACTGGTTGCACCATAAGGTGTGCTCTGATCAACAAGTTATAGCGGCATTTGAAAAGATGGCAAGGGTTGTTGATGAGCAAAATAAATCCGATGAAAACTATAAAAAGATGGCTCCAGATTATAATGGTTATGCTTATTTAGCCTCTCTAGCATTGGTATTTGAAGGTAAACAGCAGCCAAATGGCTATACGATAGGTATTTTGAAAAAGTTTCGCCAGAAAGCGCTTGCAATATAACGCTAATTACAATTATTGATTAGTGGTTGATTCATCTAAATGGGTTGTGTACTTACTACGTTGTGCAAATGACCATCTATACTGTGGCATTACAAATGACCTCTCAAAGCGCATAAAGCAGCATAATGGAGAATTAAAAGGAGGCGCTAAATATACTAAAGCCAATAAACCCTGCAGATTAGTGTTTCAGGAAAATGCTATAAGCAGAAGTGCAGCTTTGAAGCGTGAGTCAGAGATAAAAAAATTAAAACGTATCGACAAAATAAAACTAATTAATTTATAGCCAATTTCTAAGATATTCCAGGGAGAAGGAAATAAAGTGCAATTGGTACACTTATAATACTAAACACATTCCCAATAAGAACTATTGAAGCAACCTTTTTGGGTTCTTGATTGTATTTTTCTGACACCATAAAATTAAGAACTGCAGGCGGAAGTATTGCAAAGATTATTAGTTGTGCGCTATTTATTTCGTTTAATGAGAGCCATGGCAAAATTAGTAGTACCGAAAATATCCCAACTAATGGTCTACAAATCGCCCCAACAATACCAATCTTCCAATCATTAAAGTCAATATCAATCAGCCTTACTCCTAAAGAGAAAAGCAGTAACGGTATAGCAATCTCACCTATCATTCTAATTGGCGTTATAATTAGTTCTGGCATGTTGTATTGTACTAAGCTAATAGCGACACCTACTAGACTAGCTACAACCATAGGTATACGTAGCACATTAATTATTGAACTTTTCCTATCAATAATTTTTATCCCCAATGTGAAGTGCAATGTATTTTCAATAAAAAATAACACAACTGCTGCAGGTATAGCTGCCTTACCAAAAGCAAACAATGCCAATGGTAGGCCCATATTGCCAGAATTTACAAACATAGCAGGGGGTACAAAGGTCTTGGTGTTGAACCCAAAAACTTTAGATACAATGATTGCTAACAGTCCAGATATTATAATTACAACGCAGCCACCAATTGCCAATGAGTGATAATCAAGTAGATTAAAGTCTTCGCTTGTGAATATAGAAAATAATAGCGCTGGAACAAAAATATTCAGGTTAAGGGTATTGGCAACCTCCATATTTGGTTGAAATTTTTTTGCATAAAAGTAGCCACCAGTAACTATCGCAAGGATTGGGAAAATTATTACAAATATTTGTATAAACATTGCTAATTTATATTGTTATCTTAATGAAAATTTATTACTAATTTTTGCAGTTATTTCTTCAATTGATATTTGTGTAGTATCGATATATGGAATTTTGTTGGAGTGGTAAATATCTTCTGCACGTCTAACTTCGCTTTGGCACTGCTTTAGTGATGAATAATCACTACTACTCCTCCTCTCTCCTCTAATTTTTTTTAATCTGACAGGGTTGATTGTTAAACCAAAAAGCTTGTCTTTAAATGGTCTTAATATTGATGGTAACTTGTCAGTATTCAAATCCTGCTCGATTAGAGGATAGTTAGATGCCTTGATCCCATATTGTAGAGCCATAAATAGGCATGTTGGGGTTTTTCCAGATCTAGATACGCCTATCAATATTATGTCAGCTCTGTCAAAACTTTTTATACTCATACCGTCATCGCTGGCTAGAGAGAAATTTACACTATTGATTCTGCTGTTATAATTTTGGTTGCTATCTAAGCCATGTAGCTTGCCTGCAGTGTGTATAGACTTTGAACCCAAAGAATCCTCCATTCTGGAGATAAATGTTTCAAAAAAATCAAAAAACACACCATTACTTTTTGCCATCATATCTCTATATTTTTCATCTATTTGTGTGCTAAATATGAGAGCAGGGTTGCTATCCTTTATGCATGCCTCGTTTATTTGTTTGACGCAATTTTCAGCTTTTTTTGAGGTGTCAATAAATGACAAATGAATCTTATTAAATGTTACCCCTTCAAATTGAGTAAGAAGGCTATTTCCGAGTGCTTCAGCGGTTATTCCGGTACGGTCAGAAACAAAAAAAACAGTCCTAACCGGGCTATGATTTTTTGTTTTTGGGTTATTGATTACCAAGTTTTGTCCAGGTTTCTATAACCGTGTCAGGGTTTAAAGATATACTGCTGATCTTTTGAGAAAGTAGCCACTCAGCTAAGTCTGGATGGTCTGATGGTCCCTGTCCACAAATGCCGACATACTTGTTCTTGCTATGGCATGCCTTTATAGCCATCTCTAGTATTTTTTTGACTGCAGGGTTTCTTTCATCAAAACCTTCTGCAACTAGTCCTGAGTCACGATCCATACCTAGAGTTAATTGAGTCATATCATTTGACCCTATTGAGAAGCCATCGAAGTATTCCAAGAACTCTTCAGCAAGGATTGCGTTAGATGGAAGCTCACACATCATGATTATTCTAAGCCCATCTAATCCTCTCTCTAGGCCGTTCTCTTTTAATAGCTCGATTACTTTAGATGCTTCATCTAAAGTCCTAACAAATGGAATCATTATTTCTACATTTTTTAGGCCCATATCATTTCTGACTCTCTTTATTGCCTTACATTCAAGTTCAAAGCAATCTTTGAAATCATTCGAAATATACCTAGATGCACCTCTAAACCCTATCATTGGGTTCTCCTCATTAGGTTCATATCTATCGCCAGCAAATAGGTTGGCATATTCGTTAGATTTAAAATCAGACATTCTAATAATAACAGGGCTATTTGCAAAAGAAGCTGCAATTGTTGCTATTCCTTCAGACAACTTAGATACGTAGAAATTAACAGGCGATTCATAGCCTGCAGTGCGTATTTTAATTTCATCCTGCAATTCTGCAGGTAGTTCGTCAAATTCAAGTAGCGCTTTGGGGTGAATGCCGATTGTATTATTAATTACAAACTCTAAGCGTGCAAGGCCTACACCGGAATTGGGAATATTTGCAAAATCAAAGGCACGTCCAGGGTTGCCAACATTCATCATAACTTTTGTATTTATTTCAGGTAGCCTATCAATTGGAATGTTACTCTGTTCAAAAGACAATAAACCTTCATAAACATAACCAGTATCGCCCTCAGCACAAGAAGCGGTAACCTTATCACCGCTAGATATTAGTTTTGTTGCGTTAAGCGTCCCAACAATAGCAGGTACCCCTAACTCTCTAGCTATAATTGCTGCATGGCATGTACGTCCACCACGATTAGTTATAATTGCTGAGGCTCTTTTCATTACCGGTTCCCAGTCTGGGTCTGTCATATCAGTAACTAGTATATCGCCATCTTGAACTTCATCCATTTGAGATATATCATTTATGACTCTTGCTGGTCCGCTACCTATCTTGCTTCCTATAGCTCTCCCTTCAACAATTAAATTGCCTTCATCAGTTAGCTTGTAATTTTCAATAGTGCTAGAAGAGTTTTCTCTACTCTTAACAGTTTCAGGTCTAGCTTGAACAATGTATAGTTTCCCATCATTTCCATCTAGTGCCCACTCAATGTCCATAGGTCTACGGTAATGATTTTCAATAATTATGGCATACTCTGCCAAGGTATTTATTTGTGCTTCAGTTAAGCTAAAGCTTAGCTGTATGTCTTTTGGAACTGACTCTATAGATACTTTTTCATTTGAACCTTTCTTAGCATAAACCATCTTTATTTCTTTTGAGCCAATATTCTTACTAAGAATTGCATCTTTGCCACTCTTTAATGTGGGTTTATGTACGTAAAATTCATCTGGATTGACTGATCCTTGCACTACAGTCTCACCTAGGCCATATGCAGAAGTAATAAAAACTACATCCTCGAATCCAGACTCTGTATCTAGAGTAAACATTACACCACTTGAGCCAATATCGCTACGAATCATTTGCTGAACTCCAGCTGATAAAGAAACCGTTTCATGGTCGAATCCCTGATGTACGCGATATGATATAGCTCTATCGTTATATAGAGAAGCAAAAACCATCTTTATAGAATCAAGAATATTGTTAATACCAGATACATTTAGGTAGGTCTCCTGTTGTCCAGCAAATGATGCCTCTGGTAAATCTTCAGCAGTAGCAGATGAACGAACAGCGAAGGTTGCGTTGGAGCCTAGTTTTGTCTCAAGTTGGGAATAATAATTACTAATTTCAGATAGCAAGCTATCAGGAAACTCTGCATCAACAACCCAGCCCCGAATAGTGGCCCCAGTTTTGGTAAGCTGGCTAATGTTTTCAGGGTTAAGATCGGCTAATATGCTGTTTATTTTATTGGTTAAATCGTTGTATTCCAAGAACTGATTAAATGCATAAGCAGTAGTTGCAAATCCACCAGGGACACAAACACCTTTGTCTGACAGTGTGCCTATCATCTCGCCAAGCGATGCATTTTTTCCGCCAACATTTTCAACATCTGTTATGCCTACATCATGCAGCCATACAACACAATCACTCATTAAACCTCTCCATCAATTAGCAAAAAAAAATACATAAAAATTAACCGTAATTTTAAGTGTTTTTGTACTTTTAAGTTAAGTGTTTTTTATTAAAAAATTTATATTATTTTAATGAAAATAATAGTGTTTTATCAATAGTTGACTTGTGTTTGGTTTTGGCTATGAGTAAAGTTATAGGTAAAATTTATAACATTATTTCATAGCCAAATATATTTAGTTCGCGTAAGCGATAGATGGTAACCAAGTAACCAGTTCAGGAAATATAAATATCAGAACTAGTCCTGTAAGCTGTAAACAAATAAAGGGAATTACGCCTCTATATATATGTGTAAGCTTTACTCCAGGAGGGCAAACACCCTTTAGATAGAAAATTGCAAACCCAACTGGTGGGGTAAGGAAGGATGTTTGTAGTGTAACCGCAACCAGGAGTGCAAACCAAACCAGATTAGGATTATCAACCACATCATAACCATTAATTCCAAGATCTAAAGCGCCAATTACTGGTCCTAAAAGAGGCAATATAATTAAACTAATTTCAATCCAGTCTAGGAAGAAACCGAGCAAGAATATAACAACTAATACTGTAATAATAAGACCTATTGGGCCAACACCTAAACCTGTAAGGGTAGTCTCGATTAGCTCGTCTCCTCCACACTCTCTCAATACTAGTGCAAAAATTGTAGCACCAACAAAGATAGCAAAAATATAGGCAGAAGTATTCATGGTATTCATTACTACTTCCTTGAAGACAGAAAAATTAAGTTTTTTGTAAAACTTAGAAAGCAATGTAGCACCTAAAGCACCAATTCCAGATGCTTCTGTTACTGTTGCTATACCCATAAATATAGACCCCAAAACTGACAATATAAGTAGCGCAGGGGGAAGTATATCTAACAAAACACGAGCAACATCTTTTAATCTAATATCAGTATGATCAGCAGCTAGTGGAGTATCTTCAGGATATCTTAGTCCATAAATTAATATGTAACCGATATACAAAACACCCAGTATTAGCCCTGGGAAAACCGCTCCAATAAACAAGTCACCAACAGATACACCAAGCTGATCACCCATAATAACTAGCATAATTGATGGTGGAATTAGTATTCCTAGTGTGCCTGAAGCTGCAATAGTTCCAAGAGCTAAAGGTTTTGCATAATTTTGCTTAAGCATTATTGGTAGTGACATTACACCAAGTAATACAACAGATGCACCAATTATTCCAGTTGATGCTGCAAGGATTATGCCAATAAGGGTTACCGCAACAGCAAGGCCACCCTTGACATTACCAAAGAGACGCTGCATTGATTTCATCATTTGTTCAGCAACACCTGACTTGTCTAGCATAAGCCCCATAAAAATAAACATTGGTAGGGCAACTAGAACCCAGTTATACATAATGCCATAAAGTCTTCCAGTTAGTAACCCAAGTGTGTTGTAACTTAGACCAGTAAATGTCCAATCAAGTATATCAGTGACATAGCCAACACCAGCAAAAAGGATTCCGGTACCAGCCAAAACCCAGGCAACTGGGTATCCTGTAAATATAAGAGCAATGAATGTAACAAACATTGCAATAACTAAATAATATTCGGGCAGAAAATGCATAATAAATCCTTATTGTTGATTAAATTTTGGCGTAAACCAGCTATGAAGTTTAGATTTGCTGGTTAGGTTTGAGTTGTCTTTTGGTTCACCACATGCAAGCATTACTACGTTATGAATAAGGCGAGCTAATGCAGAAATAAATAGTAGAGCCATAGACATTGGGATAACTGATTTAACAACCCAACGGTATGGTAACCCTGTAGGGTTTTCTGAACCTTCAGCGATATTGTATGCATATTGTGTCCATGCAAGGCTGTGGTCAAAAAGAATCACGATAAAAGGCATCATCAAAAATACAATACCAATAACTTCAATTATTCTTTGCGTTTTGATTTCAAGTGTATGGTGAATAATATCAACTCTAATGTGGGAGTCAGTAGTTACTGCGTAAGATAGACCAAACATAAATGCAAGGGCATATATATGCCATATAAATTCTTCAAGTGGCACTAGAAGACTTCTAAATCCAAGTCCTGAGGCCATAGAGTTTATGTATCCAACAAATTGTGAGATAGGCTCGAATGAGCTCTTAACGCCATAACGCAACGATACCTGTATCAGGATTATTACAATCAGTAAGGCATTTAGCCAGGCCGTTGTCATGGTTATGCGTCTTACAAAGTTATTTAATAGGGAAACAGCCGGTATTTCTACTTTACTGTCTTCTTCGCTAAGTATATGTTGTTCTTTTTCAAGTAAATGTTGATTTTCGGACATAAAACCTCTGCTTCTTAATTAGTGAATATATATTTTATATTAAAAAAAAACAGCGAGACTTAAAGTCTCGCTGTTTTTATCTATAACAAGTTTATGTTACTCGTAAACTCGTACTGTTCCAGGACGTGGCATAAATGCCCACTTGTTCCAGATAGCATAGTCCGCACGGAATGCAGTTAGATCATCATAGATAGTTGCAAATCCAGCATCTTTAGCTGTCTCTTCAGCAACAATCTCATTCCACTTAGCTTTGAATAAGTCAAGCATTTCTTGTGACCAGTAATGGTTAGTAACGCCTTTCTCTTCATTTATCTTCATGTATTGAGATTGGATTGCTTCACCAAGAGCCATACCGTCTAGCATTGTAGCTCTACAAGAAATTTCAACCTGTGCCTGTTGTTGAGCATCCATACCGTTCCATACATCTTTGTTGATTAGTAAATCAAACATAGTAGAAGGTTGGTGCCATCCAGGGTAATAGTTATGCTTTAAGATCTTATAAAAACCTAACAGCTTATCAATAGCAGGCATAGAGAACTCAGTAGCGTCAATCGCTCCTTTTTCTAAAGCTGGGAAAATCTCTTTAGCTGAAAGAAGTGAAGTTGAAACACCTAGTTTTTCCATTACAAGTGCACCTAGACCAAAGAAACGCATACGTAATCCGTTTAAGTCTTCAGGTCCATTGATTGGGTTAGAGAACCAACCAGAAGTTTCAGGTGCAATAATAGAACAAGGAATAGCGTGTACATTATATCCAGCATCGTCATAAAGCTTTTGCCATAAAGTACGACCATTACCATAATAAACCCAAGCCATAAATTCTGGCGCATCAGGGCCAAAAGGTACAGCAGAGAAGATTGCAGCCTTAGTTCCTAGTACACCAGTGTTATAACCAGGTGTTGACCAACCAGCGTTAACTTGACCTTTAGATACTGACTCTAATATTTCTTTATTAGGAACCAGTTTGCCAGGCTCATATACCTTAACATTTATAAGACCGCGTGAAATTGAATTCAGTGTATCACGGAAATATAAAGGTGAAGAACCTAAGCCTGTTAAGTGTGTACCGAACCATACTGGTAACTTTAACTTGACAGACGAAGCAGCCGTAGCAGATGTAGAGGCTACACTCATTGCAAGAGCTGCAGCTACACCGATACTAACTAGAGATTTGTTTTTCATTTTTTTTACTCCTTTAATAGTTGATAATGAAATTAAAACAAAATTAACCTAACAATTGTTACCCCTTTATTAATACTAAAAGCATTAATTAAATGGTAAATTGGTAAGTCCAATTAAATAATACGGTAAAATTATATCAAAGTCAAATAAAATTTTTACTTGATAGGTAAGCGATAATCTTGTATCATTAAAAAATAGTAATTGGACAGACCAATAGGGGTACTAAATTGTCAAAAAACATAGAAACTAATAAATATACCGCAGTAGAAAAATGTTTATTAATTCTCTCTTGGTTCTCTAAAGACTGCCCAAGTATGTCTTTGAATGAGATAACTGAGAAAACTAAATTTAATATAACTACAACATATAGAATTCTGCAAACCCTTATTAAGTTCGGATACATTGCCCGCACTAATGATAGAAAGTACTGCATTGGTACTAAACCAGTTTACTTAAATGCAATCGCTAATGCCGGAAAAGAGTAGAGAGCTTATATATATTTATAGATGACCAACAAACACAAAATCTCTCAAGAAATAGCAATGCAGCTAGAAGAAATGATAGCACAAGGCTCATTAAAGGTTGGAGACAAGCTCCCACCTGAAAGAGAATTATCTCAACGCTTAAGTGTTTCTAGGCCATCACTAAGAGAAGCCAAACAAATACTAACATCTAAAGGTTTGCTTGTATCTAAGCAGGGTGGAGGTACTTATGTTTCTAAAGCATTAAATGCTGGCTTAACTGACCCTTTAATGGAGCTATTGAGTCAGAGATCTGATTTTCGCTATGATATATTAGAGGTACGTCACGCACTCGACTCAGAATCTGCATATTACGCTGCACTTCGTGCAACCCCTGCAGACAAGGAGAATATACAGCAAGCTTTTGATAGAATGCATACAGTACAAATAGATGGATTTGACTCTATAGTAGCTGCACGGGCTGATGCGGATTTCCATCTAGCTATTACTGAGGCATCACACAATATTGCTTTATTGCATATTGCTAGAAGCTTGTACCAAGTTTTACAAAAAAGTATTGAACAAAATCTACATGCACTATCATCACTGCCGCACGCTGATAAAGATAGTCCAATACATAAACAACATGAAAAAATTAGAGATATGGTTTTATCTGGAGATGCTGAGGCTGCAAAAGAAGCAACTCACATCCATATGAATTATGTTCAAGAAACTATGCATAATATGTTTCAGGAGCAGGAACGCTCCTTACGCTATACTAAACATGCATCAATACTAAAAAGGTAAAAAATGACAAATCAAGTATACTTTATGGGCACTTGCCTAGCTGACTTATACTACCCAGGAGCTGGTCTAGCAGGAATGCAATTGCTACGTAGAGAGGGTGTAGAGGTAATATATCCAAAAAAACAAACCTGCTGTGCGCAACCTGCATTTAATTCTGGTTACCGAAAAGATGCCCTACCAGTAGCAAGGTCGTTAATGAAATGTTTTACAAAAAATATTCCTATTGTGGTTCCTTCGGGATCATGTGCTGGAATGATTAAACATCACTGGGGTGAGTTATTTGTTGATGAACCGGATTACGAGCAAGCAATCTCGGTATCTAATAGAGTATTTGAGCTTACAGAATTTTTAGTTGATAATTTGCAAATTAAATTAACAGATTTAGGTAAACCAACTAAGATAGCTATTCATACATCCTGTTCATGCAGAAATGAATTAAGGGTTGCAGACCGTATTGAGTCTTTAGCCTCTCAACTGTCAAATGTAGATGTATTAGTTCAAGATAGAAAAAAAGAGTGCTGTGGTTTTGGCGGTACTTTTGCTATCAAACAGGCTGACATATCAGGCGCAATGGTTAAAGATAAAACCGCAAGCCTTAAGGCAACTAATGCCAATAAAGTTGTTAGTCAAGATTGCGGCTGTTTAATGAATATTGGCGGGGCGCTATCAAAGCAGCAATCTAAACTTGAAACTCAGCATATTGCGGAATTTTTATGGGAGCGTACAAATGAGTCAAGTTAATTTATTTACCAAAAGAATTAACAAGGCACTAAGCAATAATCAGCTTCAGACTAGCTTTCGTTCTGCGATGAGCTATTTAATGGAGGGAAGACTGAAAAGGTTCCCTGATTATGATAAATTACAATTATCTCGCACAAAATCTAATTCCATTCGTGCCAATTCAGTTAGCAATCTAGGTGATTTACTTGTCACTCTAGAGAACAATCTAACAAAGAATGGTGTCAAAGTTCATTGGGCTGAAACGGCAACCCAAGCAAACGAAATAATTCACTCAGTTCTCAAAAAGGCAAACGCCAAAACAGTGGTTAAGGGTAAATCAATGGTTAGCGAAGAGATTGAACTTAATGAATACCTTATTGATAATGGGATTGACATCTTAGAGACCGACCTTGGAGAATTTTTAATTCAGCTAGATGATGATAAGCCTAGCCATATAGTTATGCCCGCAATCCACAAAAATAAGTTTGAGATTGCCAGATCATTTGCAGATAATTTTCCAGATCTAGAGTACACAGAGGATGTTGACAAATTGACTCAACAAGCAAGGCTTGTGCTAAGAGATAAATTTTCACATGCCGACGCTGGTATCTCTGGGGTTAATTTTGCGGTTGCCGAAACCGGTACTTTGTGTTTGGTTGAAAATGAAGGTAATGGTAGGATGTCTACTACGGTTCCAAATTTACATATCGCTGTTACTGGAATTGAGAAGGTTGTAGAGAAGCTAGAAAACATACCACCACTATTTGATATATTGCCAAAATCAGCAACAGGCCAGGAATGCACAACTTATTTTAATATGATTAGTGGCCCTCGAAAAGATAACGAGAAGGATGGCCCTACAGAAGTTCATTTGGTGTTGCTAGATAATGGGCGCTCTAGAGTTAGTCGTGATACTAGCTTAAATGATATATTAAACTGTATACGTTGTGGAAGCTGCATTAACCACTGTCCAGTTTATGTAAAGTTGGGTGGTCACGCCTATGGCACTGTTTACCCAGGACCAGTCGGTATTGTCTTTGAATCTCTTACTCAGGGTTTAGACAAGGCTGGCGCACTGACTTCGGCATGCACAATGTGTGGAGCTTGCGCACAGGTTTGCCCTGTCAAGATACCATTACCAACACTGATTAATCGTCTTCGAAATGAGTCAATTGAGGGTGTCGATAGCGATTCTGTTTTAGGCAAAGGGAGCCTGAAGAAGCCTATAGAGTCAAGCATCTGGAAGGGCTGGAGATTTATATATTCAAACCCATTAGTGTACTTGCTTTTTGTAAAAACTATGACCAGAATGAGACTACTTGTTCCAACAAATATTGGCAAATGGAGTAAATACCGCAATACGCCAAAACCCAGCAAAAGAAGTATTGAAGAGATTGCTAGAAGTGAGGGATTTATAAATGAATAGCTCAAGAGATAATATCTTAAATAATCTATTAAAACATTCAATAGAAAACAAACCAAGCAAAGTTGTTGAAAAAGAGTCACATAATCCATTAAGCAGCAAAAAGAAGATTGAAAGCTTAAAAAATATGCTGGAATCAGTAAGGGCTGAAGTCCACTTATTGACATCTAATAGCTTAAATGAATGGATTAATTCTGAATTACCAAAGCGCAATCTTAGTAGACTATTGATTGGTAATGACACTATACAAAGTAATTTAGGTTTAACTTTTTCCGATGATTTTGATGTCACTTTTTATACTGAAAATATTGAGAAATGGAAGGATAAGCTTTTTAATGAAATCGATGTGGGTATTACTACAACCACTGGTGCAATAGCTAGAACTGGTTCATTAGTATTGTGGCCAAATTCTGAAGAACCTAGGCTTATATCTTTAGTACCTGACGTGCATATTGCTATAGTTAAGGTTGATGAAATTTATGAAACATTTTCTGAGATAGTTGAGAAACAGAATTGGTCAGAGAATATGCCAACAAATGCTTTACTAATTTCTGGTCCATCAAAGACAGCAGACATCGAACAGGTTTTAGCTTATGGAGTTCATGGACCTAAAGAATTAATAGTGCTTATAGTTTCTTAATAACAGATATCTGTTATTAGTTCTTCTGTTAAGCTTTAGCTACTTTTTTTTTGGCGTATCCTAGCTATAGGGCGCTCATCAATGAATATGTGAATAATTGCAGTGATTGTTGCAATTATTGCTGCAGCCCACCAAATTTGGTTGTATGAGCCTGTCTGGTCAAAGTAATAACCTCCAAGCCATACACCAAAGAAAGAACCTATTTGGTGATTAAGAAAGACAAAACCGTAGAGGGTTGCCATATATTTTAGGCCAAACATTTGAGCCACCAAGCCTGAAGTTGGCGGTACTGTTGCAAGCCACAAGAATCCGGTAACTATAGAAAAGCAATATATGCTGAATATAGATATTGGAAAAACTAGAAAAATTACAATGGCAATAGCTCTAGCTAAGTAAATATATCCAAGAAGCCACTTCTTTGAATAGATTCCAGACATCTGTCCAGCTATAAGCGAACCAAAAATATTAAACAGTCCAATCAAGGAAAGACTTATAGCTGCTACAGAACCATCAAAGCCCATATCTGCCAAATAAGATGGCATATGTACAGTTATAAATGCTAGTTGGAAACCACAAACAAAGAACCCGGCAATTAAAAGCCAATAGTGAGTATGGCTAAAGGCCTCTTTAAGTGCCTCCTTTAAGGTCTGGTCAGGGCTCTCTATCTGTGCGCTTTCTGAGCTATTTTCTTCTGCTATCGGGGCTGAGAATAGAATCATAGAAAATGCGCCAATAGCCATTATTAAGAGTGCAGTTTGCCATCCGTATACAGAAAGAAAGCTCTGCGCAACAGGAATTAATAAGAATTGACCGGCAGAACCTGCAGCGGTACCTAAACCTAGAGCGAAAGCTCTCCTTTCAGGCCTTACCATACGAGCCATTACCGGTAGTACTACTCCTAGGCCTGTACCTGCAATACCCATACCGACAAATATTCCGGCTCCAATATGCAGATCAAACACCCCATCTGCGTTTGCAGTAATAAACAAACCTAGGGCATATAGCACTGAACCAAAAAATACTGTTTTTCTAATTCCAAATTTATCGCAATAAGCTCCTGCCAAGGGCTGGAATAAACCCCAGCACAGATTTTGAAGGGCTAGAGATAAGGCGAAGATCTCTCTGCCGTAGCCAAAAGTATCAGATATAGGCTTTAGAAAAAAACCCAAAGATGACCTTAGACCAAAGTTTATTATTAACAAAAAGCAAGCCGAAATAATAGCTATACTTAGTAAATTTTTGTATTTAGACATAGCCTAACAATTAAACAAGATAGACGACAGTATACTTAAGTCGTCTACTATTTATAGTAATGATTAATTTATAGCTTTTGTTAGGGCTAATAATATCTCCCAACATTCATTGCCCTTTCAAATATTTGTTTAAGCACTACCGAACCTTTTGAAAGCAAAAGTAATTGAAGTTCTGGGTTCCACCATTTGGGTGAGGGTGAGATTCACTGCTAGTTCTCAGTAATTTAAAGTTACTAATTAGCAGTTTAGATATTCTGTCTTTATCGTACTGTTTAATCTTTAGACCAGAGCATTTATTTGGCCCTGTTGGAGAAAAAGTTGCAAGAATAAAATAGCCATTTAAATCTAAATATTGATTGAGTTTATGAATATATAGTTGTCGTTGTTTATTATCTGTAAGGAAATGAAATACAGCTCTATCGTGCCAAACTTTATATTTTTTATTTGACTGAAAATCTAATATATTTGTATTATAGTAACTAACATTTTCGGCTCTTTTCTGTAGCCTTTTTTTAGTTGTTTCAATTGCTGTTCTTGATATTTCAAGTAAAGATATATCAAGGTATCCATTTTCCAGTAAATTGTTAGCAAGAATTGATACTCCAGAACCTATATCTATGACAGGTTCATTACTGCTAGAGTAATCCAATATCCATTCAAGAGAAATCGTTGATGTATCTTGATGCCAACTTAGCTCAGCATGCTTCTTTGTTTTATATATCTTGTCCCAATGGTCAATTGAACTAATCATTACTGTTGCTTATAATAATTCTTACAATTAATTATAAGGCAAATAAATTAGAATATTACATACAATGATAAGGGGTAGGAGATTTAGACCGCTTAATAACGCTAAAGTGATTAGAGAGCCAGGACCAATGAATGCAGGTACAACAATTGTTGCCTTTTTAAAGGACCCAGACGGTTACGAGATTGAACTACTTTCGAAGGCTTTTTAGTCGTATTTTTTTCGTCCTGACAGGGCATGCGCTATTGTATTTATATCGGCATATTCCAGTTCCCCACCTATAGGTATTCCATGCGCTATACGGGTTATATTAATATCGAATTGGCTTGCCATTTTACTAATATAGTGAGCCGTAACTTCACCCTCAACAGTGGCATTTGTGGCTAGAATAATCTCATCAATGGTTTTACTTTTAAGTTTCAGCTCTAGGTCGTCCAAGCCTAATTCAGTTGCACCGATTCCATCGATAGGAGACAGGTAACCACTAAGTACAAAGTATTTTCCTTGGTAGACCCCACTTTGTTCAATTGCATGAATATCTGTTGGGGTTTCTACAATGCATAGTTTTGATGAGTCACGATTTTGGTTGGCACAAATATTACAAACCTCTTTCTCACTTAGGGTTCTACAAGAACTACAATGCTTAACATTTTCCATAGCATCTACTAATGCCTTAGCAAGCAAAAGACCTCCTTCACGGTTTCTCTCTAGGAGATGGTAAACAAACCTTTGAGCGGTCTTTGTTCCGACTCCAGGTAATATAGAAAATGCCTTATTTAATGATTCAATCATGCTTAATTATAAATACAACTATAGACTAAAAAGGTAGATTCATTCCTGGTGGCAGATCCATCCCTCCAGTTGCACCCTTTAATTTCTCTGATGAAGCTATAGAAATTTGCCCTACGGCATCGTTAATTGCGGTTAATATTAAGTCTTCTAGCATCTCTTTATCGTCCATTACAGCTTCATTGATATTAATATTGGTTGCTAAATAATCACCATTTATACTAATTTGAACTGACCCACCAGCTGCATCACCTGTGGCAGTTAAATTTTTTATTTCTGCCTGCGCTTTTTGCATATCTTGCTGCATTTTTTGGGCTTTTTGCATCATGCTAGCCATTCCACCTTTAAACATACCTTAACTCCTTAGTAAGATTTTATGTAATTTCTTCAATAGATTTAATATCTACTTTTGTGTTAAATACTTGCTCTATTTTTTTAACCGTATCGTCACCCAAAAACTTTTCTTGTAGTTGTGCATTCTTGAGCTTTAATGCTTTCACTTCTTTTTGTGCCAAAGTCTTTGATTTTGGTTTACCTGACAAAACTTTGAGAATAATTTTACCAAAGCTAGTTTGTAATATAGACTCTAGTTCAGAATGTATTCTGTCAGTTAGAAGATTGTTAAATTTTTCATCTAAAGTAAGTATAAAAAATTTAGAATCGCAACTTTCAAATATTGTATTTTTTAATAGCACCCTTGCAGAATTACTAAGTTCTATTGTTTTTATGAACTCTTCCCACTGTTCATTGCTATCAATTCTTAGTTCAGAATCTTCATTATTGGTATCTATTGATTCTAGGGTAGGTTTATTGTCTTTTAAATCTTTTGACAGGTCTTGAGAAATATCTGATCTTGTTTCATCATTTATTTTTATCTTTTTTTTTTAGTTAACAGGTGCACTGTCTGAACGGAAGGCAAGCATTCTTAATAGTGTCATTTCTAAACCAATCTGCTCACTAGGAGCAAGTGGCATATCTTTTGTGCCGTTAATTGACATCTGATAAAAAATTTGCAAGTCCTGATTTGATATTTGTGATGACAATTTAGTTATTCTTTTATCTATTGTGTCACTTGAAATAGTTTTAGCAATAGATATTGTATGAAAAAGAGAGCTTAAATCATGAAGAGCATTTGTTAAGTTGTCACCTCGATGTGATAATTTTCTTATAAATTTAATTACCTTTTGGGGCTCTTGATCAAATAAATGTGTTGCAAGCTCAATTATATCGTCATGAGAGACAAGGCCAAGCATAGCCTTGATATCTTTAACTAATACAGAGCCTTTTCCGTATGAAATAGACTGATCTAATAGGCTAAGAGCATCCCTCATCGATCCCTCGCCAAAGCTTGCAATTTGACTTAGTGCGTCTTCCTCATAATCAAGAGACTCTGCTTTCATAATATATTTAAGTTGCCCCAGTATCTCTTTATCCGTTAACTTTTGAAGATTAAATTGAAGGCATCTTGATAAAACCGTTATTGGTAACTTACCAGGGTCTGTTGTAGCGAGTAAAAACTTTATATGCTCTGGTGGCTCCTCTAACGTCTTAAGTAAAGCATTAAAGCTACTCTTCGAGAGCATATGAACTTCATCGATAAGATATATCTTATATCTATTTTTTGTTGGCATGTATTGCGCGTTCTCTAAGATATCACGCATATTGTCAACGCCTGTATGAGAGGCAGCATCTAGCTCTATAAGGTCAACAGACTGGCCACTATCAATCTCAATACAGGTAGAACATTTACCACAAGGAATAGAACTAACGCCACTCTCACAATTAATAGATTTTGCAAAAATTCTAGCTATAGTAGTTTTTCCAACCCCACGAGTTCCAGTAAATAAAAAGCCATGATGCAAACTATTAGCGTCAAGAGCATTAATTAGAGTTTTGACAGTGTGCACCTGTCCGACCAATTCTTTAAAGGTGTGAGGGCGATATTTTCTTGCTAATACTTGGTAATTGTTATTCATTATGCTTGTAGATACCTAGAATTGGTAGCACCAAGAACAACTACAAACACATAAAAAAACTACTACCGTTGCTTCCTTCCGGATCTGGCGGGGTTTATAGTCATTCATTGTCTGGGCGCCCTTAGCACTACCGTAATATATTTTACTTGATTTATATAAGAATAATTTTCAATTATCTATATAGGTTAGGGTTAATCTGTTTACTTGAAAAATTAAGATTTCAATAATTTAATGTACTGAAGGTAATCTTCATAGACGCCTTTCCATAGCTTACCAACTACCCCATTATTTAATAATTTGTCATCTATTTTTGTAATAGGAATTATTCCTCGAGTAGAGCTAGATATCCAAACCTCATCACAATCATAAATATCATCTAAATTGCAAGCTTCCTCTTTAACAATAATATTAATAGATTTAGCGCTTTCTAGAACCATTTCTCTAGTAATGCCTGAGAGTATTTTTGAGCCAGCAGGGTGGGTAAAAAGCACTCCATTCTTTATCAAAAAAACGTTAGAAGTAGAGCCCTCAGTAATAACATTATTTTTATGTAGTATTGCTTCCTCTGCGTTTGCTTTTTTCGCTTCTTGAGAGTAAAGAATATTAGCCAATAAAGATGTTGATTTGATGTTACATCGATCCCAGCGAATATCCTTCATTGTTATTGCGCTATAGCCTTTTGATACCTCTTTTTTTGTCCTTGTTTTTAGGATATTAGATTCAATATAAATGCTAGGTTTAAGGTCTTTATAAGTGTGCACTCTTTTGGTGTCTGAGCCTCTCGTAATTTGCAAATATATTGACTGGTCATCACTAACAGAATAAGACATCAGCTTAATTAATATGTCAAGCCATTCGCTTTCATTATAAGGGTTCTTAATTGATACAGAGTCTAGACTTTTTTGTAATCTATTGAGGTGCTCTATAGGCTTTAATAGTTTTCTGTTGTAAACAGGTATAACCTCATATACCCCATCTCCAAACAAAAAACCTCTATCCATCACTGAGACAAAGGCTTTATCTTTGTCAACAAAAATGCCGTTTAGGAATACCATTTTGATATATTTTTAGCCTTTATAGCTTAATAAATGCAATTAAAACAGCATCTTGATGCTGTCTATTGCGCGCGATAAAAAGCCTGCTTCCTTTGCATTTTCAAGCGCTACTAGAGGCAATTCTGCAAGAGTTTCGCCTTCAAATGTTATCAATAGTTTGCCTACATTGTCGCCTTTATTTATTGGGGCTACAAGTTTTTTATCTAGCTGTATTGCTTGAGTAGAAAGTTTAAATTGACCTCTAGCTAGGGTTAAATAGGTAGAGCCTTGTACGCCTACCTTTAATTTTCCTTTAGTTGATTTCAATATTGGAACATCTTTGGTGATATTGCTTATTGATTGTGTTTCAAAAAAACGGAATCCGTAATCAAGAATTTTCTGAGTTTGAGAGAGTCTGTTTGTAGGGCTTGTAGACCCCATAATGACTGAAATGAGTCGCATACCTACACGGTTTGCACTTGTGACTAAGCAGTAGCCGGCTTTTTGAGTGTATCCTGTTTTAAGGCCATCTACTGTGTTATCGCTCCATAACAATTTGTTACGGTTTCGTTGTTTAATATCGTTATAGGTAAACTCTTTTTCGCTATACCATCTATAAAAGTCTGGAAAATCTTTTATTGTAGCTTGTGCCATAATAGCCATGTCGTAGGAAGTGGTATATTGGTCTTGGTGAGGTAAACCAGATGAATTTTCAAATCTTGAGTTGTTCATTCCAAGCTCTATAGCGTATTCATTCATATATGCTGCAAAAGTGCCTTCAGTACCAGCAATGTGCTCTGCAAGAGCTACCGCTGCATCATTGCCCGATTGAATAATCATCGCCTTGAGCAATATTTCAAGTTTTATGGTTTTTCCAACCTCGATAAAGCTTCTAGAGCCACCTGTTTTCCAGGCATTTTCACTAATTCTAACGTCGTCATCTAAACTAACTCTACCATCCTTAATTAGTTGAAATACAACATAGGCAGTCATTAGCTTAGTCAAGCTTGCTGGTGCTCTTTTATCATGCTCATTGCTTGCAGCGATAACTTTGTTAGAGTTGTGGTCTAATACAACGTAGGATTTTGCGTTAATATCAGGCGCTTTAGGAGAAATAAATATAGCTGCGTTGATATTTGAAGCTATAACGAAAGTCAATAATAATGGCAAAGTTAATTTGAAAATTTTATTTGGTTGAGGTTTCATTTGTATTTGAGTGATTTAGGTTAAATTGTTGTTTTATTTTGTTTGCCAGTTGAAATACTGCCATTGCATATCTATTATCGTGATTATAACGAGTAAGTACATAGAAATTCCAAAAAGTGGCCCATGTTTCATTATTTGTTTCATCTTCATTCTCTAACAATACAAATGCAATTTTTGTTTCATTTGAGATACGGCTATCTATATTGACATCATTTTCTCTCCATGTTTTGGCTGTTTTAGTGGGTTTATTTATGGATTTTTTTGCTAACAATGTATATTCTTTACTTGGCCGAACTTTGATAGCAATTGATGCATCCTTTTGCCAATAATGTTTGTAAAAATAATTAGCGATTGAGCCAATAGAGTCTATAGGGTCACTAAATAGGTCAATCTTACCGTTTAAGTTAAAATCAACAGCATAATGACGGTAAGAGCTAGATATAAATTGCGGATAGCCCATAGCTCCAGCATGGGACCCCTTTATTGATAATGGTGGTATTGAGTTTTCTCTTACCATTAGCAAGAAAGATTCTAGTTCGTTTTTATAAAAACCCTTCCTTCGGTAATTTCCAAAGGCTCTTTTTGTTAAAGTTTCAAGGGTAGGGTGCTTACCTTTTGTTTTGCCATAATTTGTCTCTATACCAAGAATAGCAATTATTATTTCACTTGGTATGGAATATTTTGTTTCAGCGTCATTAATAGTTTTGTGATATTTTTTCCAAAAAGTAATGCCACCTTTAATCCTGCTTTCATTAACAAACAAGCCTCTATACTTACTCCATGGCATTGGTTTTCTTTTTACGACTTTCTTTTTTTCTTTTTCTGGCTCTTTTAATGGGCTAGGCTTTACAGGAACTTGAAGATTAATTTGTGAAAAAATAGTTACTAACTCTTTCTTGTTAAAATTATGCCTACTGGACATCTCATTAATAAATTCTTTAACTACTTTGAAATCAGTAGAAGGAAGGGTCTTTGCCCAAAGATTAGTAGTAAACATAATCAATAAGATTAATATAGTCTTTGCCATATCAGTTATTTCGGTGGTATTTTGTGCCTAGAACATAACTTGGGGTTTTATGTTTTCTTATCGACATTATTATGCCAAAACTTGACATTAAGGTAATTAATGAAGATCCACCAGAACTTACAAAAGGCAAAGGTACTCCTACAACAGGGAGTAGTCCTGATACCATACCTATATTGACAAACACATAAGTAAAGAAGATTAAGGTCAGGCTTGCTCCTAAAAGCTTACAGAAAACGTCTTCTGCCTCATATGAAATTACAAATGAACGATAAATTATCAGTCCATATATTATCAATAGTAAAATAACACCAAAAAAACCAAGCTCTTCAGCTATTACTGAAAATATAAAGTCCGTTGTGTGTTCTGGAAGGAAGTCTAAATGTGACTGAGTGCCTTTGCCATATCCTTTTCCTAGAAGACCGCCAGAACCTATCGCAATTTTAGATTGCAAAATATGATAACCTGAGCCGAGCGGATCAGAGCTAGGATTTATTAAAGTTAGTATTCGATTTTTTTGGTACGCTATCAGTAAATAATTCCAAGCAATATAAATGCATGCTGAGATTAATGACAGAATAAATCCTAAATTTAGCCAATTATTTCTTAATAACTTAACTCGGACTCCTGACAGAAATAATACATAGAACCCAGAAGCACCAATTAATAATGATGTGCCCAGATCAGGCTGCTTTGCAATCAATATAACTATTACTAATATGGATAAAGTAGATATTACAATGGGCATAGGCCTTGGCGGTAAGTTGCTTTCACTTAAAATTGAAGCTATTGCTATAGGTACAATAATTTTCATTAATTCAGAGGGTTGGAATTGAACAAACCCTAAATCAAGCCAGCGCTTCGCACCACCACCATATGACCCAAATAACAGTACTAATACTAGCAAAAAGATTCCAAATATCATCATATATGGAGAATAACGCCTAAGTAGGTATGGTGGAATTTGAGCAATAATAAGCATAACTGAGATTGCTATTGCAAAATGCGTTAGCTGTTTATAGGTTGTTTGTATGGATTCAGAGGACGCGCTATAAAGTATCACAAGGCCAAAAAAACTAGCACAAATAATTAAAATAAATAAAGCGGTGTCCATCTTAAAATAATGCCAAAAATGACGTATTTTTGAGATTAAATGTTTAATCATAGTACCAACAAACCAACCTTTCTTTGATCAGATAAAAGTAAATTAAAACAGTGACACGCTGATTCATTATTCATACACTCAACACCTAGCCCCATTTGTTGTATTTCTACTTGCTTTTTAGGGTGAAGAAACTTGCTAGATTTTCCAGTGCCAATTATAAGTATGTCTATTTCGTCATGTTGGCTCAGACTAAACAAGAATTTCTTATCTATTTGTTCGACTCCATTAATACCAATAGTTGAAAAATAGTTTGAAGATATAAAGCAAGGCTTTTTTAATGATATATGCGCTAATGTTATGTTTTCTTCGTCAAACGAAATTATGCTGTTCTGATTTGCTTCTTGTTGATTAAATTCCATTATGATACAGCCTATATTTGACTATTTAACATTCATTATAACAGTGTAAAATTAGTTACTTATTTGATTTATATGGCTATATGGAAAATTCCAAAATGAACGACACCTTTGATGCAGACTTGACAAGTGGAATTGCTGCCTTTGATTCAAAAAATTTTTCTATGGCTTATCAACTACTGTCCCCGCTAGCAGATGCTGGCAACTCAGAGTCACAGTGGCGTATTGGGATGATGCAAATGAATGGTTTGGGTATGGTTGGAAACCAGAAATTAGCTTTTGAAAACTTTATGAAAGCTGCAAAAAAAGAGCATCCATTTGCACATCACATGATAGCTGTTGCATACATGTCGGGGGAGGGGGTTGATAAAGACATTAATAAGGCAATTGATTGGTTTATAAAGGCTGCTGAATACAATATAGCAGGGCCTATGTATGCTTTAGGTATGTTGTTTGAAGATGGTAATGAGGTTGAACAAGACCTCAAAAAGGCTCAGTATTGGTTCGATAAAGCTGAGAATATTAGCAATTAATTATTAGAATAAAGAGATTAATGAAATCAAGGTTCGCTCCATCGCCAACAGGATATCTACATTTAGGGGGAGCTAGGACAGCACTTTTTGCTTGGCTCTGGGCAAAAAAACAAAAGGGCAACTTTGTGTTGCGTATTGAAGATACAGACCAGGAAAGGTCAACCCAAGATTCAATCAACGCCATCATTGATGCAATGCAGTGGCTAAGCCTTGATTGTGATGAAGGCCCTTATTATCAGTCTGAAAGGTTTGATCGCTATAAAGAGGTGGTTGAACATTTATTGAGCATAGACAAGGCTTATTATTGTGAATGCTCTCAAGATAGATTGCAAGCATTAAGAGATGAGCTAATTAGCAATGGAGAAAAACCAAAGTATGATGGACGTTGTGCTGACAAAAAGCTAAGTTCTGGTGTAGTTCGTTTTCGTAATCCTAGAACTGGTAATGTCATCTTTGATGACATAGTTAAAGGCAAAATCTCAATTAATAACGAGGAATTAGACGACCTTATAATTGCTCGATCAGATTCTACCCCAACCTACAACTTGACAGTAGTTGTTGATGACCATGATATGGAGATAGACTATGTTATTCGTGGAGATGACCATATCAATAACACTCCGAAACAAATTAACTTGTACAAAGCTTTGGATTGGAGTTTGCCAAAATTTGCTCATTTGCCTATGATTTTAGGTAGTGATGGTTCACGTCTATCCAAAAGACACGGAGCGGTTAGTGTTATGAATTATAGGGACGAGGGTTTTTTGCCTGAAGCATTCCTTAACTATTTGGTAAGGCTAGGCTGGTCTAACGGGGATCAAGAAATCTTTTCAATTTCAGAAATGATCAAGCTGTTCGAATTATCGGGTATCAATAAAGCTCCAGCCAGTTTTAATATTGATAAATTGATTTGGCTTAATCAGGAATATATAAAAACCTCTAGTGCAAATGATATAGCTAAATATCTAGCATGGCATATAGATAATCAATCAATTGATACTAATAACGGCCCCGATCTAATTAAAGTTATTGAATCATTGAAAGGTCGTAGCAAGACCTTAATTGAAATGGTCGATGGTATGAAATTGTTTTACCATGACTTCCATGATTTTGATGAACAGCTGGCTGCCAAGCATTTTAATAGTAATTCCAAGATAATAATTAACCTGTTAATTGAAAAATTAGATAAATTAAGTAATTGGTCAGCTGAAAATATTCATGAAACCGTGAAAAATATTTGTGTTGAACTTGATATTGGTTTTGGTAAGGTTGGACAGCCATTTAGGTTGGCACTTAGCGGCAATGGAAAGGCTGGAAGTATAGATATAGTTGCTGAATTAGTTGGGAAAAATAGGACCATAAATAGACTAAGAATGGCCCTTGATTATATTAATTTGTCTTCGTAAGGAAATTGGCTTATGTCTCATTATTGTTTATTGCAATTAGTGCTTATTGCTCAATAATCAAATGAAATTAATAAGATACTAATTATCATGCAAATATGAAATTAGAAGAATTTAAAAATCAGTATGAAACAATACAAAAATCACTTCAAAGTAAGTTTGAAGAAAGTCCAGGTTCTACCGAAAAATTAGTTAAATTAAGAAGCTCAAATATTGATTCACTGCTTAGCAATATTTGGACTTCATCGAAAGTAGGTGATGACCTTTGTCTAGTCGCAGTTGGTGGTTATGGAAGGGGCGAGCTACACCTTCATTCAGACATTGATTTACTTATATTAATTCCAAGCAATTCGCACAAATTACACCAAAAGAGTATTTCAACTTTTTTAACTTTGTTGTGGGACATAGGGCTTGAGGTTGGGCATGCAACTAGAGATATGGATGACTGTATGGCTGAAATAGACAACCTGAGCGTTGTTACAAGTTTATTGGAGTCTAGGTTATTGTTTGGCAATGAAGACTTGTTTGTAGAAATGAAGTCTACCATTAAGGATAGCGAATGGAGCTCACAATCTTTTTTTGTTGAAAAGAAGAAAGAGCAAAGCAAGAGGCATTTATTGTTTTCTGAAACAGCATACAACCTTGAACCTAATCTTAAAGAGAGTCCAGGAGGAATCAGAGATATACATACAATGGTTTGGGTTGCAAAGTGGTATTTTGATGTAGACTTATTGGATAGTTTTGATGACGACTCATACCTAAGTAAGAGAGAATATGTCCTTTTAAAGGAGGGCTTATTGTTTTTATGGAAAGTGCGTTTTGCTCTCCATATAGTTGCTAACAGGAGAGAAGACAGGTTAACCTTTCAACACCAAAAAGAAGTAGCAAAAATGCTAGGTTACAAGGATGCCGGAAGTATTGCGGTTGAGCAATTAATGAAAGACTACTACCAAACAGCTACAAGAATATCTAGGCTTAACGATATTTTAATGCAGCTACTCGAAGATAGGGTGCTGCATACACAAGTCCTAAATGAGCGATTTATTGTTAGCTATGGTTATATTAAGATAACAGATGAAAGATTGTTTGTTGAAAAGCCATCTACCTTGATAGAAATATTTTTACTTTTTGCAAAACATAACTATGTGCTAGGTATAAGCGCATCTACATTAAGAAAAATACAGTTTAATTTAGACCTTATAGATCCAGAATACCATAAGAATTTCAAAAATAATAGAATGTTTATTGAGTTGTTACAACAAAAAAATGGTGTAACCAGGGCGCTGACATTGATGAACCGTTATGGTGTTTTAGAGAGGTATATTCCTGCTTTTGGCAAAATTATTGGTCTTATGCAGTATGACCTGTTTCATGCCTATACTGTTGACCAACATACACTGTTTGTTATTAGAAACTTGAGACGATTTTTTATTGAGGAATATGATAATGAGTATATTTTGTGTAGCGAGGTAGCTAGAAAAATTAAAAAACCTGAAGTGTTATATATAGCAGGAATATTTCACGATATAGCTAAAGGAAGGGGCGGAGATCATTCATTGTTAGGGGGAGAAGATGCAAGAGAATTTTGTAGATATCATCGCCTTAATGACAAAGATACCAAGCTAGTTTATAAGTTAGTCACTAATCACCTATTGATGTCGCAAACTGCACAAAAAATGGACATTGACGATCCAGAAGTAATATCTAATTTTGCTATCCAAGTTGGTTCATTAAGGGCTCTAAACTATTTATATTTATTGACTGTTGCGGATATAAGAGCAACTAGATATGATTTATGGAATGACTGGAAAGATGCCCTGCTAAAGAAACTATTTTTTAAGACTAAAGGGTATTTGCAAAATGACGGTGACCATATAACTGACAGAGACTTACGAGTCGACCAAACTAAAAAAGCATTGATTGAAAATTGTAAAAAAATTGGTCACAAGAAAAAAGATATAGTGCAGATGTTTGATATCTTGCCTAAGGATTATTTTTTGCGTTATGAAGTTGAAGATATAATGTGGCATTTATGGTCTATATCAAATAATGACAGTAAAAAAATAGTTGTCTCATCACGAATATCAGAATATAAGGTTGTGGATATTTTTGTATATGGAGACGATAATAGAGGGTTATTTTTTAAATTAATTAGTATTATTGAGAGACTTGGACTTAATGTTGTTGATGCAAAAATAATTACTACAAAGAACAATAAAGCATACAACACAATAAGCGTATTGCAAGATAAATTATTGGATCATATTAATTTAAATGCAGAAATTAAAAAAGCCCTTTCAAATTCACTAATAGATGCAAAAAAAGTTGGCGATAAACACAAGCATAGACACTTCGATTACGATTTAGTAATTAAGTTTTCCCAATCAGAAAGGTGGAACTTGACACAATTAGAAATTAATGTCCTTGACAAGCAGGGTTTATTGTCAAATATCGCTTATGCATTCTATCAGTTAGAGGTAAAGCTAATTAATGCGAGGATATCAACTTTAGGAGAGCGTGTTGAAGATGTTTTCTTTATATGTAATAGCAAAGAAGAGCCTTTGAGTGATAATGAGCAGGGCAAACTAGAAGAGTTATTAAAAGAAAGACTATAAAATATTAAAATATAGAATAAAGAGTGATATAATGTAACCATAGCAACAGTTCTGTTGTAGTTGATTCTTCCCTTTTCAAATAAACTTTAACCATCAATGAACGATAAAATTAAAATAGTTACTGACGCCTCATTTGAGGAAGACGTCATAAAATCACCACAACCTGTATTGGTAGACTTTTGGGCTGAGTGGTGTGGTCCATGTAAGGCAGTTGCTCCAGTCCTAGATGAGGTTGCCGATGAGTACGATGGTAAGGTCGTTATAGCAAAATTAAATGTTGACGATAACAACCAAACCCCACCTAAATACGGAATACGAGGAATACCAACAATGCTTTTGTTTAAAGATGGTGTTGTGGAGTCAACTAAAATGGGAGCCCTTTCAAAAGCAGAATTAAGCGCATTTATTGACACGAGTATATAGAAAATTAGAATCAAAGCTCAGCATATAAGTACTATCATTATTATTTTATTAATTAGCTAATATTTTTCTAAACATTTAAATCAATCGGATCTTATTAATTATTTTAAATACCACCAAAAACAATATTGAACACTGATTCAATGCCTATCAAATCGAATATCAAATGAAATTATCAGAACTAAAAAAACAAAACCCAGCTGAACTATTGATAATGGCTCAAGAGCTTGGAATAGAGAACATTTCTCGAGCAAAGAAACAAACACTAATTTTTTCTATACTTAAAGCTAAAGCGAACGAAAATGAGGAGGTCTTGGGAGACGGCGTTCTTGATGTCCTCCAAGAGGGCTATGGATTCTTAAGGTCTTCTGATGATTCATACGTTTCTGGGCCTGATGATATTTATGTTTCCCCTAATCAGATTAGGAGGTTTAATCTTTCAACTGGAGACTTAGTCACTGGAAAGATAAGGGCTCCAAAAAAAGGGGAAAAATATTTCGCCCTAGTTAAGGTTTCAGAGGTAAACGAAGAAAATCCAGAAACCGTTAAAAACAGAATTCCTTTTGCATCATTGACCCCATTACACCCCAACGAAAGAATAAATCTAGAGCTAGGTAATGGTGGAACTGAAGATATTACAGCTAGAGTTATTGACCTTGTTGCCCCTTTCGGAAAGGGACAAAGAGGTCTATTAGTTGCTCCACCGAAGGCTGGAAAAACAATGATAATGCAGAATATTGCATCTTCTATTTCTGTTAATCATCCAGAATGCGAGTTAATCGTGCTATTAATTGATGAAAGACCAGAAGAGGTTACCGAAATGGAGCGCACAGTTAGAGGAGAGGTGATTGCCTCCACCTTTGATGAACCAGCTAAGCGCCATGTGCAGGTAGCTGAAATGGTTATAGAGAAAGCTAAAAGAAGAGCTGAAAATGGTCAAAATGTAATTATTTTGTTAGACTCTATAACTAGGTTAGCACGTGCATACAATACAGTTGCACCTTCCTCCGGTAAAGTTCTGACTGGAGGGGTAGATGCAAACGCTTTGCAGCGTCCTAAACGCTTTTTTGGTGCTGCCAGAAATATTGAAAACGGGGGTAGTATTACTATTATTGCTACAGCACTTGTAGATACTGGATCAAAAATGGATGAGGTCATATATCAAGAATTTAAGGGTACAGGAAATATGGAGCTGCATCTTGAAAGAAGACTAAGTGAGAAACGCATCTTCCCTGCTATTAATATTAATGCATCTGGTACTAGAAGGGAAGAGCTAATTACAGATGAAAAGGAACTACAGAAGATGTGGATTTTGAGAAAAATACTCCACCCTATGGATACGGTAGAGGCTGCAGAATTTTTAATAGATAGGCTGAAACTTACTAAAACGAATAATGAGTTCTTCTCTTCGATGTCACAAAAAAAATAAGGATAAAAAGCATTCCTCATTCGCTTATACTTGAGCAATGAATTTTTTGTCAGTTCTTAAATTACAAAATAGCACAATAGCAAAATACTTCATGCGTAACGTGTTGACGTTATTATTTGCAGTGTTTATTGTTATTGGACTGATTGTTTTTGGTAATCAGTTAGTTCTTGTTGTTAAAGATAGTCTGGAAGCGGGTATACCACTAGAAGACCTTATTCCTGTGGTCGGATTTAATATGCTAAGAGATATACCGATCATTCTCTCGCTTTCTTTGTTTCTTGCAATAATTATAGCTGTAAATCGTCTTTACAAAAGTTCAGAAGCAATTGTGATGAATTCAATGGGTGTTGGCGATAAAAGTTTTATGTTGTTTGTTCAGCCAATAGTTATTGTAATTTTCCTAATTATTTTATATCTAACAAATGCTGTAATCCCCTGGTCAAAAGCTCAAAAAGATCAAATAATAGAAAGAACAGAAAATGCTTCTGAGTTTTCATTTATTAAGGAGGGTGAATTTCAAGAGTTTAAAGATGGAAATATTGTTTTCTACGCCTCAAAAGTAAATTTAATTGATGGCTCAGATAATCAAGAAATGGAGAATATCTTTATACGTACATATGCCAAAGACGAACAAACAATAACATTGGCATCAAAAGCGCAAAAATATACCGATATTGACAAAAACGTTTACTTGCGCCTTATTGAAGGCAAAAGATATTATGGATTCCCGTCTGATAAAGACCAAAAAATCATGAATTTTGACTTGTATGATTTGTTAATTATTGACGGTGATAAAGTAAATTCTAGTAACAGTGAATATGGCGATATTGATACTAAATCTA
>JASLYC010000025.1 GCA_030739975.1 Gammaproteobacteria bacterium | reverse complement strand
GCAAAAAGCCATGGAAACAAAAAGGTACTGGTAGAGCTCGTGCTGGAACCACTCGTGGCCCGATATGGCGTTCTGGAGGAGTTACATTTGCCGCACAACCAAAAAATTATTCTCAAAAAGTTAATAAAAAAATGTACAAAGGTGCGATAAGCATTATTTTTTCTGAGTTGGTTCGATCTGAGCGATTAAAAGTAGTCAAAGATTTTGGCGTCAAAGAGGCAAAAACAAAAAATGTTACCTCACTTCTTAAGAGTTTGAATCTGAAGGACGCTCTACTTATGACTGAAGAGATTGATGAAAATTTATATCTTTCTTCACGCAACCTATATCACGTAGGAGTTTGTGATACACAAAGCATTGACCCCGTAAGTTTAATCGGATATGAGAATGTTGTAATAACAGAGGCAGCACTTAAAAAAGTTGAGGCATCGCTATGAATCAAGAGAAAGTTTTAAAAACGTTGTTAGCTCCAATTGTTTCTGAAAAGACAACAATGATGTCAGCCAATAACCAGTATGCCTTTAAGGTAAGAACTGATAGCAATAAGAAAGAAATCAAATCAGCTGTAGAAGAGCTCTTTGGTGTAGACGTAGTGAACGTTACAACCTCAAATGTTAAAGGGAAAAAGAAAGTATTTAAGGGCAAAATAGGTCGTCGTGTTAATTGGAAAAAGGCAATAGTTAAAGTTTCTGAAGGTCAAATGATTGACGTCAGTGCTCAATAGGTAGAATTATTATGGCTCAAGTAATTAAAAGAAAACCAACGTCAGCAGGAAGAAGGTTTGTAGTTAGTGTTGTCGACAAAGATTTGCACAAAGGCACACCATATGCTCCACTAACAGAGAGCAAAAATAGAATTAGCGGAAGAAATAATCGTGGAAAGATTACCGTACGTCATAAAGGTGGCGGACATAAGCGTAGCTACAGGATTATTGACTTTAAACGTAACAAAGATGACATTGCCGCTAAAGTAGAGCGTCTTGAATATGACCCTAATCGTAGTGCAAATATAGCGCTAGTTTTATATTTAGATGGCGAAAGAAAATACATCATTGCCCCTAATGGTTTAAAAGTAGGCGATGAAATAGTCTCAGGTAATACTGTAGCAATTAAAAAAGGTAACGTCATGCCTATGGGGAATATACCTCTGGGTAGTGTAATACACTGTATAGAGCTAAAGCCTGGTAAAGGTGCTCAAATGGCACGTAGTGCAGGTACATCTGCCCAATTAGTTGCCAAAGAGGGTAATTATGTAACACTTAGACTACGTTCAGGCGAAGTACGAAAAGTTTTAGCAGAATGTCGTGCAACTATTGGCGAGGTTTCAAAGAAAGAGCACAGCCTTAGAAAATTAGGTAAAGCTGGTGCGACTCGATGGAGAGGAGTTAGGCCAACCGTTCGTGGTGTTGTTATGAACCCAGTAGACCATCCACATGGTGGTGGTGAGGGTAAGACAAGTGGCGGTAGACATCCAGTATCTCCTTGGGGAACGCCAACTAAAGGTTATAAAACAAGAAGCAACAAACGTACTGATAAGCTTATAGTGCGTCGTAGAAATAAGGGTTAATTATGGCTAGATCACTAAGAAAGGGACCATTTGTTGATGAACATTTAATCAATAAGGTATTAAAAGCTCAAGAGAAAAAAGACAGAAAACCAATTAAAACCTGGTCTCGTCGTTCAGTTATTGTTCCAGAAATGATTGGCTTAACAATTGCGGTTCATAATGGGAGAGCACACGTTCCAGTTTCAATCAATGAAAATATGATTGGTCATAAATTGGGAGAGTTTGCGGTAACAAGAACTTTTAAAGGCCACTCTGGTGACCGTAAAGCTTAACTATATAGGTAAAGTAAAATGAAAGAAGTTAAAGCAGTACATAAATATGCAAAAACCTCAGCTTTCAAAGCGAGATTAGTGGCTGATCAGATTCGCCAAAAGCCAGTAGAAGAAGCTTTAAATATTTTATCGTTTAGTAATAAAAAAGCAGCGGTATTAGTAAAGAAAGTTTTAAATTCAGCTATTTCAAATGCTGAACACAATGACGGTCTAGATATTGATGAATTAAAAGTTAGTAGTATTTGTGTCGATGAAGGCTCAACTATGAAAAGGATACGTCCTAGAGCAAAAGGTAGGGCGAATAGAATTTTAAAAAGAACAAGCCACATCACTGTTGGCGTAAGCACTTAGGTATAACGTATGGGTCAAAAAGTAAATCCAAAGGGAATTAGATTAGGCATAGTCAAGGACTGGGATTCTAAATGGTATGCTAATAGCAAAAATTATGCTAATTACTTATTGTCTGACATTGAGGTTAGAGATTTTTTATTTGAAAAGTTAAAATCTGCTTCAGTCAGTCGTGTAACAATTGATCGTCTAGCTGATAGCGCTAAAGTTACAATACATACTGCGCGTCCAGGAATCGTTATAGGCAAGAAAGGAGCCGATATTGAGCAGTTGAAATCAGTTGTCTCTAAAATGATGAATATTCCTGTCCACATAAGTATTGAAGAAATCAAGAAGCCAGAACTTGACGCTCGTTTGGTTGCTGAGAACATAGCCCAACAACTAGAAAAACGTGTTATGTATCGTCGTGCTGTGAAAAGAGTTCTTGGTAATGCCACCAGGTTAGGTGCGCAAGGTATCAAAGTAATGGTTAGTGGTCGATTAAATGGTGCAGAAATAGCTCGTTCTGAGTGGTACAGAGAAGGTCGTGTTCCATTGCATACTTTTAGAGCAGATGTAGATTACTCCTCTTATGGAGCTAATACTCAATACGGTGTTATTGGCATTAAAGTATGGATTTTTAAAGGTGAAATACTTGATCATAATAAAGGCACATTAGATGAGGTTGCCCGTCGCGGTGCAACAGCTCAAGTAGGCAAGAAGTAAAGGATAATTAAATGTTACAACCTAAACGTACAAAATATAGAAAGATGATGAAAGGCCGCAATCGAGGTCTTGCTACAGGGCATAAGGTAAGTTTCGGCGAAATTGGCCTTCAGGCAACTGGAAGATGTCGAATGACAGCCAGACAAATTGAATCAGCTCGTCGTGCAATGACCCGTCATGTAAAGCGTCAGGGAAAGATTTGGATTCGCGTATTTCCTGACAAGCCAATTAGTAAAAAACCTTTAGAGGTTCGTATGGGTAAGGGCAAGGGTAGTGTTGAGTATTGGGTAGCACAGATTAAGCCAGGTCAAATGTTATTTGAAATTCAGGGTGTAGATGAGATTGTTGCGAGAGAAGCCTTTACATTGGCAGCTGCAAAATTACCTGTAAAAACAACAATAATTAAACGGACGGTAATGTAATGGATATTAAAGAACTGAGAGAGCAAGATTTGTCTGCGCTTAATGAAACTTTGATGACGCTATTAAAGGAGCATTTTGAATTGCGTATGCAGCACAAAAGTGCACAGTTAGCTGATAGCACTAAGTTAGGCAAGACTAAAAGATCAATTGCACAAGTTAAAACTATTATTAGGCAGAAAAAAGCATGAGTGAGTCAAGAGTAGAGCGAGTATTAACTGGCACAGTGGTTAGTGATAGTAGAGATAAGACTATTGCTGTTTTGATAGAGCGAAAAGTAAGACACCCTATTTATAAAAAATATATTAAGCGCAGTACTAAGGTACATGCACATGATGAAAAGAACGAATGTTCATTAGGCGACAAAGTTAGAGTGGTTGAGACAAAGCCATTCTCTAAAACTAAGCAATGGGCATTATTAGAAGTGGTTGAGAAATCAATTTCTATTGATTAATTTGAAGCTATATAAAGAGAGTAAGAAATGATTCAAATGCAAACAAAACTTAAGGTTGCAGATAACAGTGGCGGCATTAGGGCAATGTGTATTAAAGTACTAGGCGGTTCAAAGCGTCGCTATGCAAATATAGGCGATGTTATAAAGGTTAGTATTAAGGAAGCTTCGCCGAGAGGTAAAGTAAAAAAAGGCGATGTTTATGATGCAGTAGTTGTAAGGAGCGCCCAAGGAGTTAGGCGTGCTGATGGTTCAAGGATTCGTTTTGATTCAAACGCTGTTGTACTTTTAAATACAAAGCTTGAGCCTGTTGGTACACGTATATTTGGTCCAGTAACACGTGAATTAAGAAGTGCACAATTTATGAAAATTGTATCACTTGCTCCAGAGGTATTGTAATGCAGAAAATAAAACAAAATGATGAAGTAATAATTTTGGCTGGAAAAGACAAGGGCTCTACTGGAACTGTAACTAAAGTTCTATCTTCAAAAGTTGTTGTCGAGGGCTTAAATGTTGCTAAAAAACATGTAAGGCCAAATCCAAATGCTGGAGTTGCGGGAGGTATTATTAGCACTGAAATGCCAATAGCTGTTTCTAATGTTGCTATATACAACCCTTCAACTAAGAAGGCAGATAGAGTTGGTATTCGTACTGACAAAGAAGGCAATAAAGAAAGATTTTTTAAATCAAATGGTGAATCAATCGTTTGATTGAATATAAGGGAAAAGAAGCGTGTCTAGATTACAAGAACAATACAAAACTCAAATTCATCCAGCTCTACAGAAAGAGCTAGGGTTGACTAACCCTATGTCCGTACCAAAGGTTGAGAAAATTACAATCAATATGGGGCTCGGGAGTGCGTTAGGAGATAAGAAGATTTTACAAAGTGCATTAGAAGATATGAGTCTTATTTCAGGTCAAAAACCTATGACTTGTAATGCAAGAAAGTCTGTTGCAAGTTTTAAACTAAGGGAAGGCAATCCTATTGGTTGTAAAGTAACCTTGCGCAAGCAAAAAATGTATGAATTTCTTGACCGTCTGGTAAATATTGCAATTCCACGTATTCGTGATTTTCGTGGATTAAATGCAAATTCATTTGATGGAAGGGGCAATTACAACATGGGTATAGCTGAGCAAATAGTTTTCCCAGAGATTGATTTTGAAAAGGTTACTAAGGTGCGAGGTATGGATATAGCTATAACAACAACCGCACAAAATGACGACGACGCAAAGAAATTATTGGCAATGTTTAATTTTCCATTTAAAAGCTAATATTACAAAAGGATAAATAGAAAATGGCTAAAAAATCCATGATTAATAGAGACATAAAGAGAGCTAAGTTAGTTGAAAAATACAAAGCTAAACGTCTTGAATTAAAAAACATAATTAAAAGTGTAGGCGCCTCCGACGAGGAAAGATTCCAAGCAACAATTAAGTTGCAATCTTTGCCTAGAGATGCCTCTCCAACTCGTCAACGTAATCGTTGCGGGTTGTCAGGACGTCCACACGGTTTTTATCGTAAATTCGGTCTTGCTAAGACTAAGCTAAGAGAGCGCACCATGAACGGTGAAGTTCCAGGTTTATCTAAAGCAAGTTGGTAGGAGAATAATATGAGTATGTCTGACCCTATTGCTGATATGTTGACTCGCATTCGTAATGCTCATGCAGTTGATAAGAAAGAAGTAAACATTCCAGCATCAAACTTAAAGTCTGCAATTGTAAGTGTAATGCAACAAGAGGGCTATATTGATTCATTTACTATAAATGGAGAAGCTGCAAGCAAAACCATAACAATTAAATTGAAATATTACAATGATAAGCCGGTAATTGAGTCGCTAAATAGAATTTCTAAGCCAAGTCTAAGAGTTTATGCAGCTAGTACAGAAATGCCAAGTGTAATGAATGGTTTAGGTATAGTAATTGTTTCTACGCCAAATGGTGTAATGACTGGACAATCAGCCGCAACACAGAATGTTGGTGGCGAAGTATTGTGCAGCGTTAGTTAAATATTGGAGTTATAAAATGTCAAGAATAGCAAAAGCGCCAATTACAATTCCATCTGGAGTTGAAGTATCCGTAGATGGCACCTCTATGACAGTAAAGGGTAAATTAGGACAAATGAATATGACACTTAACCCCTTAGTGAAAATAGAAAATACAGACAATGTCTTGACTTTTTCTATTTCTAATGTTGAAAGTAAGGATGAAAAGAGGGCTTGGGCTCAAGCCGGAACCGCTAGGGCTAATACAGCTAATCTAGTGCAAGGTGTTTCAGAAGGCTGGGAAAAGAAACTAACACTTATAGGTGTTGGTTATAGAGCTAAAGCAATGGGTAAAAAATTGAATTTGACTCTAGGGTTTTCTCATCCAGTTAATTATCAGTTACCAGAAGATATATCTGTCGAAACTCCTTCTCAAACTGAAATTGTTGTAAAGGGCATAGACAAACAAAAAGTTGGTCAAGTTGCTGCTGAGATTAGATCTTATCGTCCACCAGAACCATATAAAGGCAAGGGAGTTAGATATACTGACGAGTATGTTGTTCGTAAAGACGCTAAGAAGAAATAATTGATTAAAGGGATATACAAATGAAACTTTCTAAAAAACAGGCTCGTTTAAGAAGAGCAACAAAATTTAGAGCAAAAAATAGAGAAAATGTAGTTGAACGCCTGTGCGTGCACAAAACCTCACAACACATTTATGCGCAGATTATTAGTCCTTGTGGGACAAAGGTTTTGGCTTCAGCATCTTCTCTTAAAGAAAAAATTCAGAATGGCGGCAATAAAGATGCAGCTAGTAAGGTAGGTTTGGCTATTGCCAAGGCTGCACTAAAAGCAAATGTTTCTAAAGTAGCTTTTGATCGATCGGGGTTCAAATTTCATGGTCGTGTTAAGACTTTAGCTGACTCTGCAAGAGATGGCGGTTTGGAATTTTAATATTAACTTATAAATATAGTTTAAATAATTACAACAAGGTTTAAATAATGGCTGAATATAATAAAAATAATAATAGCGAAGAAAACGAATATATAGAAAAGTTAGTTAATATTCGTCGCGTTGTAAAAGTAGTTAAAGGCGGTCGAATATTTGGCTTTTCAGCTTTAGTTGTTGTTGGCGACGGCAGGGGTAAAGTTGGTTATGGCACAGGCAAAGCACGTGAGGTGCCTATAGCTATTCAAAAGGCAATGGATAAGGCTAAGAGAGCTATGAAGAGCGTTCCTTTAGTTGATGGAACACTTTACTATCCAATAACTTCAAATGTTGGCGCTGCAAAGGTTTATATGCAGCCAGCATCAGAAGGTACAGGTGTAATTGCTGGCGGCCCAATGCGTAGTGTTCTTGAAGCAGTTGGAGTTCATAATATACTAGCTAAGTGTAATGGTACTCGTAATCCTATCAGCGTTGTTCGTGCAACGGTTGAGGGATTAACTTCTATGTCTTCACCTCAGTTAGTTGCAGCGAAGCGCGGCAAAACTGTTGAACAAATTCTAGGAGCAGAATAATGGCTGAAGAAAAGAAAGAAGTTAAGAAGGTAGCTCCAAAAAAAGCAGCCCCAAAAAAGGAAGCTGTTAAAAAAGCAGCCCCAAAAAAGGAAGCTGTTAAAAAAGCAGCCCCAA
>JASLYC010000024.1 GCA_030739975.1 Gammaproteobacteria bacterium | reverse complement strand
CTCTACACCAGTTGGAGATATGAAAGAACTTCAAGCTATCAAAGAAGTTTTTAAAGACAACATACCACTGATCGGCTCAACAAAGTCTCTTTCAGGTCATGCACTTGGGGCGGCAGGTGTTAATGAATCGATTTACTCATTATTAATGCTTCAGAATGACTTTGTTGTTGAGTCAGTGAACATTGAAACTCTCGATGAAGAAGATATAAACATGCCTATTGTTAGAAAGAATCAAGATATTCAGCTTAAGCGAATTATGTCAAACAGTTTTGGTTTTGGTGGTACCAATGCATGCCTCGTTTTTGAACGTTTTGTTGGATAGAGCTAAGGTCTAGCGTCAATCTCTTTCTTTTCTTTTTCTGAAGGCAGCATATCTTCTTTTGCAATGCCAAGAGTCAGAATCATTGAACTGGCAACGTATATTGATGAGTAGGTACCAATAACAACACCAATTATAAGTGCGCCAGCAAAGCTATGTATTACCTCTCCCCCTAGAAAATATAGAGCCAAAAGAACCAGCAATGTTGTCAAGGATGTCATTAATGTTCGAGCAAGCGTTTGATTCAGCGCATCATTTACAATCGGTTTCGGATCGTTGTGTCGAGTAGAAAGAAAGTTCTCTCTAATACGATCAAAAACCACTATCGTGTCATTGAGTGAATAGCCAATAACAGCCAGCAGTGCCGCCAATACAGTTAGATCAAACTCTATCTGGAACACGGAAAATACACCAAGCGTAATAATAACGTCATGGACTAGGGCGCTAATCGATCCTAAAGCAAAACGATACTCGAACCTCAAGGCGACATAAATCAGAATACCAATAAGCGCGTATAGTAAAGCCAACCCGCCATCATTAGTTAACTCTTCCCCAACCTTGGGGCCAACAAATTCAACTCGGCGCACATCAACATCTTCCCCGAGCATAAGAATAATAGAAGAACTAAGCTTAGCGGAAGAAACCTCTTGAGGTTCGAGCTGGATTAAAACTTCAGTGTCAGAACCAAAATATTGCACATTATTGCCTATGTAGCCAGTATCATCGAGTTTTGTTCTAATCCCTTCAAGGTCTGCTGTCTGCTCGTAACCTATTTCAATCAAGGTGCCGCCAGTAAAGTCGATTCCAAGCTTAAGTCCTTGTATTCCAAGAGACACAACTGACATTGCCAACAACAAAGCAGAAAAAATCAAAGCATACTTGCGCTTGTTTATAAAATCTATAGACGGCACTTTTAAAGATTTCAGACTCATATCGCTAATTCCTCTACTTTTTTGCCACCATATATCAAGTTAATTATTGCCCTTGATACAATGATTGCAGTAAACATTGATGTAATAATTCCTATTGATAGCGTTACAGCAAAGCCTTTCACTGGACCAGTACCAAAACTAAATAAAACCAAAGCTGCAATTAGTGTCGTTATATTAGCGTCGGCAATCGTTAGCAGTGCTTTTCCATAACCTGCGGATATCGCTTTTTGTATATTGTTATTTACGCGCAACTCTTCTTTTATACGTTCAAAAATAAGAACATTGGCATCAACTGCCATACCTACTGTTAGTACTATGCCAGCAATACCTGGCAACGTTAAGGTTGCTTGTATAAGAGACAGGATGGAGACAATTGTCACTAAATTAAGTGTTAGTGCAATATTTGCCACCAAACCAAAAACGCGATATCGCCAACCCATAAAAATAAGAACTAGTACAAAGCCAACTAGAACTGACATCAAACCCTTTTGAATGTTGTCAGCACCTAAACTAGGCCCAATAGTTCTCTCTTCAATTATTTCAATTGGAGCTGAAAGTGAGCCGGCCCTTAATAGTAGCGCAAGGTTTCGAGCCTCTCTTGAACTATCTATTCCTGTTATCTGGAATCTATTGGAAAAAGTACCCTGAATGGTTGCGGCGTTAATAATGTCTTGCGTTTTACTACGACTCTTTATTGTTTCACCGTCCTTAAGGATTGTTTCCACCTTGTTCTCAATGTACACCACAGCCATTCGATGATGCAGGTATTCCTTTGTAGTTTCTAGCATAGAGCGCCCACCAGCGTTATCTAAGGTAATACTTACCATGGGTAAGTTATTTTTTTGATCAATACTTGAGGTAGCGTCAACAATATTCTCACCAGTCGCAATAACACCTGTTTTAAGCAATAATGGCCTACCGTCCCTGAAATAATACAGTTTAGAGCCTGGCGGAATCTTGCCAGAATCAATAGCGCTCTGATGGTCATTCTTCTCATCAACCATTCTGAATTCTAAAGTAGCAACTGCACCAAGAATTTCTTTTGCTCTAGCGGTATCTTGGACACCAGGAAGCTGCACAACTATTCTTTCTGTGCCCTGTTGTTGTATAATTGGTTCAGCGACACCTAGCTCATTTACACGATTACGCAGTGTTGTAATGTTTTGTTTTAGTGCGCTCTTTTTGGAGTCGCTTTGCGCATCAGTCGTTATTTCTAGGCTTAATTGTAATTCTGACTCACTTCCTTCAACAATCATCAAATCAGGCAACTCTTCTTTGATAACTTTTTTAGCTCGGTCTTTAAGATTTTGTTCTTTAAACATAACCACTAAAGAGTTGTTTTCTTTCAGAATTTTTCTGTACAGACGATCTTTCTTAAGTAATGATCTTAATTCATTCTCATAACGATCTATGGATGTTGCTATGACAGCGTCCATATCAACTTCAAGTAAGAAGTGTACTCCGCCTCTTAAATCTAAGCCCAGTGACATTGCTTTTCCACCGATATTAGAGAGCCACTGCGGAATAGATGGAGCAAGATTTAATGCGACTACATAATTACGACTCAGACTTTCTTTTAATAAAACTTTGGATGAAAGCTGCGACTGAGAGTCGTTAAAACGAATCAGAATTCGGCTGTTAACTAAGCTAATTGATTTGTGCTCAGTATCACTATCTACCAGAACTCCCTCGATACCTCTAAGGTCTTGGTCATTGACAATATAATCGCCTGCGCCCGAGATTTGGATTGCCAAATCTGAGCCATAGATATTTGGCAGTGCGTAGAGAGTTAATAAAAAAAGAAAAAATGCAATCAGTGCATTTTTCCATCCAGCGTAATGATTCATTTTGGTTTTTCTTTTAGGTTATAGCTTGGCGCTGCCTTTCGGCATTTTCTGGTTGATACCTTGCTTTTGTACCTTAATAATTACGCCATCAGAGATTTCTAAAGTAGCAAAGGACTCATCAACAGAAGTAACTTTTCCAATCACTCCACCATTAGTGACAACTTCGTCGCCCTTTTTTAATTCACTCAATAATTTCTTGTGTTCCTTTGCGCGTTTCTGTTGAGGTCTAATCAACAAAAAGTACATCAGTACAAACATTGCTATCAAAAAAAACTCTGGTGGTATATTCATTTCAAACTCCAAAAAAA
>JASLYC010000023.1 GCA_030739975.1 Gammaproteobacteria bacterium | reverse complement strand
TAAGAACTGAAATTAAATTTACTTACTACTTAGATAGGTTCTCAATGCAATCAAAATAATCATCCCACCTTGAAGGTGTGAATGAAGTTCCATGCTCAAGTTGTGGACCTTCATTATATAACTTACCAGCAGCAAGGAATTTTATAAATTTCTCAATATTGTAGTCCGTAAGCCCTAAAGTTTCTTGGCATGTCTCGTGAGCAGCGACTGTAATCTCTACCCCACTTTTTGTTTTTCCTATAACTTTTGCTAATCTAGCTTCTTCTGCTAATCTAGCTTGATCTTCTGCTAATCTAGCTTGATAAGCAGCATTCGATGCAGCGGCAGCAGCTTTCTCTTCGGCAAGTTTCGCCTGGAAATCTGCAAGTGCCTTTTCCCTTGCTAGTTTAGCTTGGTAAGCAGCATTCGATGCAGCAGCAGCAGCTTTCTCTTCGGCAAGTTTCGCCTGGAAATCTGCAAGCGCATTTTCTCTTGCTAGTTCTGCTTCTAACTGTGATTGAGCATCAGCTAGCTCTTGTTCCAGTCTTGCTTCTTCTGAAAGATTTGCTTCAAATTCTTCTAGCTCTCTAGCTAAAGCTTCGTCTTCAGCAGAAGTTAATGTCATAGCTTGTGCTTCTAATTCACCCACAACAACCTTATCGGTAACTGGCTGTACTGAATCTAGAGATTCAACAGGTCCTTCGTCCCTATCATCACCCCCAGCAACAACATTAAATATAACAAAAAATGCTGCTGACATGATTATAAGTTTTTTAATCATTTTTCTCTCTCCGTTAACATTAAATATAAAAGTTTTTATCCTCTTCTTAGATTATATTTTATACTACTTATTTTGAGTCATATATGTATTTATTATGCTGGATTCTTTTTTAAATTCCTGTGCAGACTCTGCTCTTAATGCTTTAGGGCAAGAGCTGGCAAATGAATCTTTAAAGGCATTTTCTACCAATAATGGCAATATACCTAAATGGCAAAAAGCTATTGAATATATTGACTCTTTTGAAAAATCTGATTTGAGTTACCATGCTCCATATATAAACATTCAATCAGAGTCAGATAACTACCGTCAATTAGAAAACTCATTTAAACAACTTATCCCTTGGAGGAAGGGTCCTTACCAAATCGGCAATATTGTTATTGACAGTGAGTGGAGCGGCAATCTTAAGTGGGACAGGGTATTTCCACATATAAGACCACTAAAAAACAAAATTGTACTTGATGTTGGCGCAGGAAACGGATACTTTACATTTTTAATGGCGCTTTCTGGAGCTAATCTTGTAATTGGCTTAGAGCCTTTTTTACTTTTCAACTATCAATTCCAAGCCATAAGATGCATGATTAGAAAGCCACCTAATGCATATGTATTGCCTTTAAGATTAGAGCAAGCTCCTGACATAAGTGCTTTTGATACTATATTTTCTATGGGTGTACTTTATCATCAAAGAGATCATATGCTTCATCTTCATAAACTAAAAAAAATGTTAAAAAAAGATGGCGAATTAATATTAGAAACGTTGGTGATTGAAGATGATAAAGTTGATGAGCTTATACCAAATGACCGCTATGCTAGGATGCGCAATGTATGGCGAATACCTTCCATAAGTATCATTTGTTCTTGGATAGAGGAGGCTGGTTTTAGTTCTACTAAACTGGTTGATATTAACCAAACTTCAGTCAATGAGCAGCGTGCAACCCCATGGATTGGGGAGAATGCAAAATCCTTAGCAGATTTTCTTGATTCAGAAGACCAGAACTTTACCGTAGAGGGTTATCCAGCGCCCAAAAGAGCAACTTTCATATGCAGAAATTAATAAATAGTTTGTGCTAATTATTTGCACATAAATAACTTGAAAAATATATAATTATTGTGATGACTATTAGACTATTATTAATTATATTATTTATACCGTTCAATGTTAATTCTGGCACTTCTATTGTCGCTAGTATAAAGCCTATACATTCTATAACTTCATCTATAGCTAGCAACATTGCAGGCCCAAAATTATTACTTGATTACAGTCAAGATGCCCATCACTTTAATCTAAAGCCTTCACAAATAAGGATGATAAATGATTCCAATATGCTTATTGCCATTAATCCTAATTTTGAAACTGGCATGAGTAAATTGTTAAACAGCATAAAAAGCAATAATAAAATAATAATTACTGATACAAAAAAAATTAATTTAATCCTCAGTAATGGTAATTCGTCTCCGAACTATCACTTATGGCTAGACATTTCAAATATTAAAAACATTTCAAATCATATTGCCGAAAAACTTATACTAATTGATCCTGATAATAAAGTTAATTACAAGGATAACTTAAATGTCCTTACTCTTAAATTGGATAAACTTGAAAATAAAATAAGTAATAAGCTATCTAAATATGCAAATAATAATTTTGCGACTTATTCTGATTCTTTGCAATATTTTATTGAATCTAACTTACTAAAAAAACCCTTCATAGTTACCAAGTATCATGGAGATAGGCTCAGTATTTATGCAGCAATAAAAGCTAGGAACACAATAAAAAATAGCAAGATTAATTGTCTATTAAGTGACATAGATATCCCTAAAGAAAAGATTGACACTCTTACAAAAGACTTAAATATTAAAAAAGCTAGGATAGATGTGATGGGGATTAATATCAATGAAGGTCCTGAACAATATTTTAAGTTAATGAACAATATAACTGATGAAATAGTTCAATGCCTTCAATAAGAGATGCTTTCAATAATGCAGCTGTTAATTACAATAAACATGCCCTCATTCAAAAAGAAGTTGCTTTTCGCACTGATCAAAAGTTTGATTTAATTCGACCCAATAATCAAACTATTCTAGATCTTGGTTCTGGGACAGGATTACTGACAGATAGAATTTTATCTAGATTTCCAAAATCACAAATAATTATCATTGATTTTGCCTACAATGCATTATTAAAAAATAAAGCAAAAACTAAGATTTGTGCCGACACAAACAAACTTCCAATTAAAGATAATAGCGTTGATATAATTGTTTCAAGTCTAATGATGCAATGGTGCACAGATCTAAACAAATTTTTCGTTGAATGCTTCAGAGTGCTAAAAAGTGACGGCTTAATACTTTTTTCAACTTTTGGCCCTGACACACTAAAAGAACTAAAAAAAAGTTGGTCGGTTGTTGACAATAAGGATCATGTAAATAAGTTTATTGATATGCACGATATAGGGGACCAGTTATTAAATAATGGCTTTCAAGACCCTGTAATGGAAATGGAAAAGCTTGTTGTAAATTACGAAACTGTAGTTGAACTTTTACGCGACATAAAAGGTATTGGAGCTCAAACTGTTATACATAGATCAAAATCTCTTACTGGAAAAAGTATGTTTAATGGCATGGTTGAAATGTATGAGTCATACAGAAAAGATGGGAAGATACCGGCAACCTACGAGGTTGTCTATGGTCATGCCTGGAAAAAAACTGATTCGCTCGAGAAGATATCTATTAACTATGAAGACTTATAATAAGTTACTCACGGCAATGTATTACTAAATATAATCCTGCACACCTAAGTTAAATGTATCTCCAACTCTAACTAAAATATTATTTTGAGTTGAGCAGATTGCATTTTGACCAAAAAAAGCACCGCTTTCAAGTTTGTTGAGTTCTAAATTTATTAAAGTTGAGAGTGGCTCTTTGAGATTAATTATTTCACCAGAGTCTTGATCAATGGTAGTAATTTTGCAACGTTTGCAAGGCTTCCTTAAACCAAAAAAGTAATCTTGTCTAGTTGAATATAGATTACAAGGATGTTTTTCTTCTATTTTCAATAATCCTTTTATAACTATATTTGGTCTAAACCTTTTCATTTCAACTTGTGACTGGCCTCTGATTTTGAGTGATTTATTTAATAAGTCTAATGAATCCCATGCAGTAATCAAATATGGAAACTGGTCCGAAAAAGCACTCTGAGCCTCGCCCCCAAGTAAATATTGTTCTGGCACTGTGCGCCTTTCGTTATAAGCGAATCTTACTAGTCTTAATGGTTTATTATTGAACTTGCCTAATATTGTAGTCAGCCAATCGGCTACCTCTTGACCCTCATCATTAGCATTACAAACATCGCCCCAAACTGTGGCTTTAACAAAATGCTTTTGGGGTTTATCAAGCTTTACTTTAATATGGCTTCCTTCAGGTGATTTAAGTACAAGACAATCTCTATCAAAAAACACCTTAATAGTAGCCATTTTTTCAATCTGTCTTTGGGTGACAAAAAAATAATCACTATCTGTTACCATCCATTCTCTATCATGTTTAAAGCCCCTTAAATTTATTTCTGCTTCATCAACGGGTATGCCACTGAGAGACTTAACAGGATAAATAAATAAATCTGTTACTGTAATCACTTTAATGTTTGTTACTCCTTAAGTTTATACCCAGTCTTAAACATCCAAGCAATTAATGTGAAACAAATTAATAGAAAAATAAGTATCATAGCCAAACTTGTTGTAACGCTAACATCCGAAACTTCAAAGAAACTCCATCTAAAACCACTTACAAGATAAAGAACAGGGTTAAACATGGTTACTGTCTGCCAAAATGGAGGCAACATACTAACAGAATAAAAACTACCCCCTAGAAATACCAAAGGAGTAATAATTAGTATAGGCACAACCTGAAGTTTCTCAAAATTTCCAGCCCATAAGCCAATAATAAAGCCAAACAAACTAAAAGAAATACAGGTCAATACTAAGAAGGCAACCATCCAGATAGGATGTGCTATATTTAAATCTACAAAAAAGCTTGCAGTAATCAAGATAATAGTGGCTAATATCATTGACTTTGATGCAGCTGCGCCTACATAACCTATCAATGCCTCATAGAAAGATATAGGCGCAGAAAGAATTTCATAAATTGTTCCGGTAAATTTTGGGAAAAATATACCGAAAGAAGCATTAGATACACTTTGTGTTAGCACTGATAGCATTGTTAAACCTGGAACAATAAATAGCGCATAAGACACGCCTTCAATACTATTAATACTTGAACCAATTGCCGATCCAAAAACAACAAAGTATAGAGCTGTCGAAATAACAGGTGATGCAATACTTTGGAATAACGTATGAAAGAAACGTGTCATCTCGTTTTGATAAATTACTTTAATTGCTCTATGATTAATCATAATTTTTTTACCAAATTAACAAATATATCTTCCAAGGAGCTTTCATTTATTTGTAAATCTTTTACAACTAATCCAGCCTCACTAATGGCTCCTAATAACTTACTGATACCTGTACCACCATCCTTGGCATTGTAAGTATATGTAATTAAACTCCCATCTTCATTCAACTCTAACTTATACTTGTTAAGTGTTTCTGGCAATTGATACGCCTTTTCCTTTAATTCTACTATCAGTTGCTTTTTACCAAGTCTCTCCATCAAAGTTTTTGTTTTTTCGACCAATAATAGTTCTCCTTCATTAATTACGCCTACACGATCAGCAATTGACTGTGCTTCTTCAATATAATGAGTTGTCAAAATAATTGTAACACCTGAACTTTTTAGTTTACGAACAATTTTCCACATATCCTTTCTAAGCTCAACATCTACGCCTGCTGTGGGTTCGTCTAGAAATAGGATCTTGGGTTGATGAGATAAAGCTTTAGCTATTAACACCCTTCTTTTCATGCCTCCAGAAAGTGTACGCAACTCTGAATCTTTCTTATCAAATAGAGATAAATCTTTTAACAATTTCTTAAGATAAGCATCGTCCTTCTTTCGGTTAAATAGACCTCTAGAGAAGTTAACTGTACTCCAGACCTTGTCGAAAGCACCTAAAGTTAACTCTTGAGGTACCAGGCCAATAATCTTTCTTGTTTTTCTAAAGTCTTTAATTATATCGTTGCCATCTACAGAAACACTCCCTGATGTGGGAGAAATAATTCCACAGATTGTAGAAATTAGTGTTGTTTTTCCAGCACCATTAGGTCCTAGAAGGGCCAAAATTTCGCCTTTATTAATATCTAAATTAATGCTATTTAGAGCCTCAAAACCAGAGTCATACGTTTTTGATAGGTTTTTGATAGAAACTATTGAACTCATAATAAATATTTATATAGTAAGCAACAAAATATTGGTAATTGTACGTAGTTATTTAGTTACTAAATATATATTTTCAAGACTTATTATATATTGCCATTTACTATAAAAGACGTGCCCCATTATCAATAAACATATCTGGCGTTGACAAAACTACAGATTTGTCTTGACGATAAAAACCTAACACCAAAAATTCACTCATTATTGGGCCAACTTGCTTTGGATGAAAGTTTATAACCCCCATAATCTGTTTATTATTTAACTGTTCTTTTGTATATAGTTTTGTAATTTGTGCGCTAGACTTTTTTATGCCAATCTCAGGGCCAAAATCTACATGTAGTATATATGCAGGGTTTCTAGCTTCCGGAAAGTCCTCAACCTTCGTAATTGTCCCTATCCTTATATCAACTTTTTCAAAATCTTGCCAAGAAATTTTCGACATTAAATTAGCCCACCTATTGTGTTTAGATTAGATGCGATTATATCTATATCCAACGACTAACTCTAGATTTATATTCAACATATTTAGACCTAAATATAGATTCAAGCACCCTTTCTTCAGGAATTATTTGTAATCTATTTATTGTTAATATAAATACAAATGGAAACACTATAGTATATAGATTTGATAACAAAATTCCCCAGCCTACTAATATAATAAATAGCCCAAGATACATTGGATTTCGACTATATTTATATACGCCAGTTGTTACAAGGTTTGAAACTTCTTTTAGCTTAATAGGACTAACAGTTGTATTAAATTTTATAAAACTATATATTCCAAGAAAAGCAACCGTAAAACCAGCTAAAAAAAATAGTAAAGAAAGTATTATTCTTAAATCCTCAGCAAACGTAAACCTATAGGTAACCAAAGAAACTAGCCACATTAGTAGCGCAAAAAAAACTGTTATTAGAGGTGGTGGTATTTTATTTTCAAGACTATTAATTGCATTCACAAGAATAATATAACACAATAGACTTATATCTTTGTGTTATCTATAGCTAACAGAGGCTCTAACAATCCAATGTATTATCCATTTCCCACTTCGTCAGGTGAGACGTATAGCTATCCCATTGGCTGTATTTCAATTTAGTATAAGAATCAACAAGATCTTCTCCCAATCTACTTCTTAATATTTCATTATCTTGAAATAATCGTAATGCATCTAGTAGATTTTTTGGAAGTAGCTTGTAATCCTTAAGATCATCATCTAGCTCATACATATTAATATCTAAAGGCTCTCCAGGGTCTCTATTGGTTTCAATGCCTTCAAGTCCGCAAGCAATAATTCCTGCTTGCATTAAATATGGATTTGCAGCACCATCCATTAAGCGCAACTCAAAACGACCATCGTCAGGCACTCTTATCATGTGGGTACGATTATTCCCGCTATAAGTAATGGAGCTAGGAGACCAACTAGCGCCTGACAAAGTTCTTGGTGCATTAATACGTTTATAGCTATTTATTGTTGGATTAAATATCGCAGTTAAGCTATCTGCACTGTGCATAATCCCCCCAAGAAACTGATAAGCTAAATTAGATAGTCCTAAGCTACGTGAATCATCGGCGCTATGGAAAAGGTTCTTTGAGCCTTCCAAATTCCAAATAGATAAGTGTGAATGACAGCCGTTACCAGTTAAATGACTAAATGGTTTTGGCATAAAGGTTGCTCTCAATCCATGAAGTTCTGCTATAGACTTAACCATAAACTTAAAGAAGACGTGCCGATCTGCGGTTATAAGTACGTCGTCATAGTCCCAGTTCATTTCAAACTGGCCGTTTGCATCTTCATGATCGTTCTGATATGGACCCCAACCTAACTCTATCATTGAGTCACAAATCTGACTAATAACTGGATATTGTCGCATTAATGATTGTTGATCATAGCAAGGTTTGCTTTGTTTATCTTGTTCATCTGCAATACCTGTACCTTCGCTATTAATTAAATGGTACTCACATTCAACGCCAGCCTTTATACGGAAACCTAATTTTTCAGCATTGTTAATTTGTCTCTTTAGGGCTACACGTGGAGAGGCTTCAACTGGTTTACCGTCCATCCATAGATCTGAAGCAAGCCACCCAATTTCCTTTTTCCAAGGTAGTTGGATTAAACTATCTGGATCGGGTATAGCAAACATATCTGGGTGAGCTGGAGTCATATCAAGCCATGCAGCAAAACCTGCAAATCCCGCGCCATTTTTTTGCATATCGTCTATAGCTCTTGTTGGCACAAGCTTAGACCTTAAATTTCCAAAAAGATCAACAAAACTAATAAGAAAATAATGAATCCCGCGTTTGCTGGCTACTTCGCTCAGTTTAGTAGTCATAATAACCCTCCTTTAAATATTCAATATAATTAATATATTATTTATATATAATTTCCTAAAAATCTATTGGTACTTCTTACCCCACAACTCCAACACAAATGTAGCGCAAATAATAATAATTACGCCAATCCATTGTACAGATTCAATGATATTATTGAGAAAAAACACACCAATTGCTATGGTAAATACTGGCTCTAGATACAACATATTTGAAGTTCTCACAGGTCCGATACTTGCAATCGAATGGTAAAAGAAATAACAACCACCAATCATACCTACAGATGATAAAAGACACCAAATTAAGCCTAAAATATTAACTTCATAGTCATTAATAAAAAATAACAATGTAAATAGAACTGCTGGCAATACCATAATATTTTTTAACAACTCCCAACCCGGTTCAATACTATTATGCCTTGAAGCGATACTAACTATAGCTTGTGAAATTGCTGCAGCAAGGGCAAGAATAACACCCCAATTACCCCAACCATTGGCATCTGCACCGCTCAATAACCATATGCCAAAAAGTGAGGCAAAAAGTGCAATAGCAGAAAGAATATCAATTGATCTCGATTTCAAAAAAGAATTGGCAAAGAAAGTAAGTATAGGGAATGTGTATACAATACTAACAGCAATACTAATAGAAACAAATTCAATTGCAGACATATATGCCGATATAAATAACGTCGAAAATATACTTATAACAAGCAATCTTAAATAAGGCTTGCCAGTATTAGTAGAAGTTTTTTTCTTTTTCTGCCCTGCATCAACTAAAAATGAAACAATAAAAGTTGACAAAAAACGAACAAAAAGTAGCATTAAAATACTAGAGCCGGCATTGAACGCCAAGGCCGCTGAAGTTGCTGCAAAGGACCAGCTTATAGCCGCAATAATTGCGTAATTAATACTATAATTATTATTCATATCTTTCTCACTCCATATCACTAATTAGATGGACTTTAACTCTACCTGGGTTGTTGGTCGTAATTGATTGTGTGCCCCAATTTATTAATTTATCGATGCCATCTAAGTTATCAATACTCCACCCAGAATGATAAGACTTTCCCAGTGCAATAACTGCTGATGGCAGTTTTTCGGTTGCGGTATTGTTAGAACTGATACCATCGGCCTTTATATCTATTAAAGTAGATGTTATTAATTCAATATCAAAATCTTCATCAAAATCATTTAGCCACAAAGAAACTAAATTGGGCTCTATTACTTTGCATTCTTTTATAACATATTTATCAAATGAAATTACTATAATCTGAGATAGGTCAATATTAGATAATTTTATTTGGTGTATTAAAATAGGTAGCAATTCTTTGCCACACTTAACTTCGACTAGAACTTTTTTGCCTATAGGAACAGTATCAAATATCTGCCCAATAGTTGGAATTCTCTGATCAGAAAATTGAGCCCCAAAATGACTACCAATATCCAGTTTTTTTAACTCTTCTAAAGTTGAATCTTTTATAACTATATTGGTCTCACAAACTCTATTGGTATCGTAATCATGTATACATACAATATGTTCATCTTTGGTAAGATGAAAATCCCCCTCAATAGCATCCGCTCCCTGCTCCCAAGCTAACAAGAATGATGCTATAGTATTTTCTGGGGCATCATATGAAGCACCGCGATGCGCAACTACTAGTGGAATATTATTTCTTTGTTTTTGAAATACTTTAGACATAATAATTATAGAAAGTGCACTAATAAACAAACATTAAATATGTCATATATAATGTTTAAGATTTATTGGGCTAGATTATATAATTTAAAACAATTATATTACATTGATTTTTCTAGTATATTTCTTCTTTTTTGATAATCTTGACAAACAAATAAAATGACAGTTATATGCATAAAAATAGACAAGTCATTAAAATTAAAACTACAAAATAGAGGCCAAATTACCTAGCAAATAACTCTGAATCAATATCTTTAAATGCCTTAAATTCTAGAAAGTTACCTGAAGGATCTTCAAAAAACATTGTCCTTTGCTCTCCAGGTTCGCCCTTAAATCTAACATATGGCTCTATAATAAAATCATCTATAACTTCTGTAACTTTGTTTCTTAATTCATTCCAGTTATCAAAACTAAGAACTACTCCAAAATGTGGCACAGGAACACCGTGTCCGTCTACTGAATTTGAAGTATATGGAACTTTGCCTTTTTTCCCTATTTCAGAGTTAAGGTGGGTAACTAACTGATGACCAAACATATTGAAATCAACCCAGTCATCCGAACTTCTGCCTTCAGAAAAACCTAATTTATAGCCATAAAAATCTCTTGCTTCATCAATATCACGAACCTGTATTGCAAGATGGAAAGGGGTTAATGGTATCATCAATCTGGAACTTTATTAATTAACGATTTAAGTCTAACACTAGAATAGTGATACTGCAAGTTTCATCCAAAAATCTGGGAATAAACCTACAACTAGAATAAGTGCTCCATTTATGGAGAGCACTATCTTCATATCCATAGGAGCTTTAATTACAGCTTCACTTTCAGAGTCATCAAAATACATTGACTTAATTATTTGTAGATAGTAATAAGCGCTAATAACTGCAAACACAACTGCAATTATTGCTATAGTCAAGAATCCAGCAGAAACAACTTGTTGCAGGATGAAGAATTTAGAATAAAACCCAATGAATGGAGGTACGCCTGCCATAGACAACATTACCACTAACATTACCAGAGCAAACCAAGGTGACCTCTTGCTTAAACCTTTATAGTCAGATATATTGTCGGCCTCATAACCTTTTGAATTTAGCAATATAACAATACCAAACGCAGCTAAACTCATTAACACATAAACAATAACATAAAATGTTGCTGAGCCATAACCAGATATAGTTCCAGTTACAAAGCCCAACATAATAAACCCTACATGTGAAATTGTCGAATAAGCAAGCATACGTTTAATGTTCGTTTGCATTATTGCAACTACAGAACCTAAAGCAATTGACAATAAAGATAATGCAATAAACAAATCTGACCAATAAGAATGCATTGGACCCAAACCATCAATCAAGATACGTACAAGCATTGCCAATGCTGCAATCTTGGGCACTGTTGATAAAAACATAGTTACTGATGTTGGCGCACCCTCATAAACATCTGGCACCCACATATGAAAAGGCACAGCGCCAAGTTTAAAGGCAATACCTATAACTAAGAATACAAGCCCAAAATTTAAAATCAAAGTCTCTCTAGGCGCAAGGTTTGAGCCAGAAGCAAATGCGAAAATTTCTTCAATATTTATACTTCCACTTATGCCATAAACCATTGAGATGCCATAAAGCAGCAATCCTGAAGCTATCGCACCTAAAATAAAATATTTAAGTGCCGCCTCTACCGAAACTGATCTATTACGAGCTATAGCAATTAATGTATATAGTGACAGTGAAAGGATTTCAAGACCGATATATAAAGTCAATAAGCTTGACCCAGACGCCATAACCATCATGCCAAAAACTGCCAATAAGATTAATACAAAGTACTCACCTTTGAATAACCCTTGTTCAATCAAATAATGTCTAGAATAAACCATAGCAACCATTGTTGATCCTGCGATAAATACCTTAAAAACTGAACCCATATCATCTAAAACAAAAGAATTACTAAAAATTACAGTTTCTGGGTTGCCAATTAAATTAAAAGACAAAACCCCGGTAATCAACAAACATAGATGCGTAAGATGGTATGTTATTTGTTTAAATTTGCTTTTTAAAAACAAATCAATTAGTAACACAACAACAATGCCACTTATCAAGAAAATCTCTGGCAAGGCAACCAGAAGAGAGTTTAGCTCAATTGTGAAGTTGCTAGTCATAACTTTGAATTCAATCCTTGTTGTAATAAATTTTCTATAGATGCATGCATGACTTCAATTACTGGTTGAGGATACATGCCCACAATTAGCACAGCTAATGCCAATATTGCGAGAATAGCGAACTCACGCCCATTGATGTCATTTAATTCTTTAACTGCATCGTTTGTGATTGGCCCCCAAAAAACTCGCTTCACCATCCATAAAGTATACGCAGCACCAAGAATTAGAGTTAATGATGCCAATACAGCGTACCAAATATTAGCCTGAATTGCGCCCAATATAACCATAAACTCGCCGACGAATCCAGATGTTGCTGGTAAGCCAGCATTTGCCATAGCAAAAAGCACTGCAAAACCAGTGAATTTTGGCATAGAGTTAATCACTCCGCCGTAAGTGGCAATCTCTCTTGAATGGAGGCGGTCATACAGAACTCCCACTACAAGGAACATTGCAGCTGAAATAAAGCCATGTGAAATCATTTGTACCATTGCCCCTTCGAGCCCTAATAGGGCGCCCTCAGTGGCGCCTGGTTTGTATGCCAAAAATAAAGCGAAAACACCTAAAGTAACAAACCCCATATGTGATATAGACGAGTACGCAATAAGTTTTTTCATATCCCTTTGAACTAAGGCTACAAAGCCAATATAGACAATAGCTATAAGTGACAGGATAATAACCACTTCTGAAAATTCTAAGGATGCATCTGGAGTTATTGGCAATGAAAAACGGAAGAATCCATAGCCGCCCATCTTCAACATAATTGCAGCCAAAATAACAGAGCCGCCTGTCGGGGCTTGTACGTGAGCATCTGGCAACCAGGTATGGACTGGGAACATTGGCACCTTAACTGCAAATGCCATAAAGAAAGCCCAAAAAATCCAACTTTGTTCAACTAAACTTAAGTCCATCTCATGCATTGCAAGAATAGAAAATGAACCGCCCTTATTGTACATATAGATTAGAGATATCAACATGAACACCGAGCCTAAAAAAGTGTACAAGAAAAACTTAATTGCCGCATATACGCGATTGTCTCCACCCCAAATACCAATAATTAGCAGCATTGGAATAAGCGAAGCCTCCCAAAAGGCATAAAAAAGAATGGCATCAAGAGATGAAAAAACACCTATGATTAAGCCCTCCATAATTAAAAAAGCTGCCATATAGTGTGCCACCCTTCTGGTTATTACTTCCCAACCTGCAACGATAACTAAAATAGTTGAAAATGTGGTAAGTATAATAAGTGGCAGAGAAATGCCATCAACTCCAATATGATAATTGATGTCAAATTGAGTAATCCATGAAAATTGCTCAACAAACTGCATTGAATGAGTTGAGCTATCATACCCACTTAACAAGTCTATAGATAAAACAAAAACAATAATTGAAATTGCTATACTGAGCCAACGGGCAGTTTCAGGTCTACTATTACCAACTAAGATAACTACTACACCGCCGAGAATTGGCAACCAAATTAACAAGCTAAGAAGATTATAATCCATACTTTAAAAATCTATATATAGTAGAGGGTTGTCGCCAGAAAACAGGACCCAGGTTAAAATTATTAAGAGGCTGAAAATCATCAAGAAAGCGTAATGATAAACATATCCGGTTTGTATTGGTCGAACAACTGAACCTATAAACCTGACCACCTTCGCACTGCCGTTTACTAACATTGAGTCGATAAGACCCATATCTGAAATTTTCCATAACAGATTGCCAAGTTTCTTTACTCCATTTACAAAGACAATTTCATTAAGGCGATCAAAGCCATAAAGTGAGTCTAAAACGTAGTATGTCCTATGGAATCTTGTTTTAATGGCGTCAGCCCATGCTGTTTTATAAATTGAGAATACCCATGCAGCTACAATGCCACCAACCATCATCCAAAATGGAACTGTTTGTAACGCATGAAATATCATCGATGCAGCGCCATGGAATCTATGACTTAATTCTGTCATAGATTGGTGACCAGATGATACCGTAATTGCGTTATCAAGCCATCCAGCAAATAGCATAGGCTCAATAGCTATATAGCCAATAACAACAGAAGGAATTGCGAGCGCTATCAAGGGGAATGTAATTGATGGAGCTGACTCTTTTAGATGGTCTTTGGTATGCTGGTCAACTCTTGATTTACCATGAAAAACTATAAAAAACATCCTTAAAGAATAAAATGCAGTAATAAATACCCCTACAACTACAGCGTAATAAACTAAATCGGCATATGGAAGTGAAGAATGATGTACAGCTTCTATTATCATATCTTTAGAATAGAAGCCTGCGAATCCAGGAAACCCTATAAGAGCGAGAGTACCGATTAGTGAGGTTACATAAGTTATAGGCATTTTTTTGTAAAGGCCGCCCATATTTCTAATATCTTGTTCATGATGCATAGCCACTATTACTGATCCTGCAGCCAGGAATAGTAATGCCTTAAAGAACGCATGAGTCATCAAATGAAAGATTGCAACTGAATAAGCACTAACACCAAGAGCCACTGTCATGTAGCCCAACTGTGACAGTGTTGAGTAAGCCACAACCCTTTTAATGTCGTTTTGTACGATACCCAATAGACCCATAAATAATGCAGTTATTGCGCCAATTATCATTACTACTGTCAATGCAACGTCACTAAGCTCAAACATTGGCGACATTCTAGATACCATAAAAATACCCGCTGTAACCATTGTTGCAGCGTGAATAAGTGCTGAAATTGGAGTCGGACCTTCCATAGAGCCAGGCAACCAAACATGGAGTGGAACTTGAGCAGATTTTCCCATTGCTCCAATAAATAGTAATATACAAATAGTTGTAATCACTGACACACCATCAAAAATATTAACGCCATTAATTACATCGAGGCTGCTAAAAACTTCTGTATAGTCAAGCGAATCAAAATACATTAGCACAAGTGCTATACCTAGCAAAAAACCAAAATCGCCCACTCTATTTACTATAAACGCTTTAAGATTCGCCTCCACCGCGGACTCTTTATGATGCCAAAAACCAATCAGTAAATATGAAACCAATCCAACAGCCTCCCAACCAAAAAATAGCTGCATAAAGTTATTTGACATAACAAGCATAAACATTGCAAAAGTAAATAAGGAGATGTAACTAAAAAATTTAGTATAGCCGTCATCATCATCCATATAGCCTATGGTGTAAATATGCACCATAAGTGATACAAAAGAAACGACCACCAACATTACTGATGTTAGGCCATCAATTAAAAACCCAACACTTACATTAAGTCCCCCTATTTGCATCCACGTATAGATATTCTGATTAAATATTTCTCCGTTTTCAAGTACATGCACATCGAATACATAAAGCGAAAGTACTGTTGATATTAATACACCAGCAATGGCTATAGTATGTGTAGCTTTACGGCCAAGAATTGCGCCAAAAAATCCTGCAATAATTGCGCCAAAAAGTGGAGACAGTGCAATTGTTAAATATATGTTTTCCATTGTCATCCGTGTATCAACCTCTCAAACTATTTGTAACGTCTATATTAATTGAACCTTTGTTTCTATAAACAAGTGTCACTATTCCTAGACCAATTGCCACCTCAGCTGCTGCAACTGTTAAAACAAAAAATACAAAGATTTGGCCTGTATAGTCGCCCAAGAAGTATGAAAATGCAATGAAGTTAGTATTCACTGCGGCTAACATAAGTTCAACACACATTAGCAGAGTAATTATGTTGGTACGATTAATGAATATACCGGCCAAACCAATACAGAACACGATGGCACTTAAAATTAAATAGTCGCTAAGTGTTATCATTATTTTTTATCCTCTTTATTAGGCGAAGAGATAGATACCAACCTAACTCTATCACTAGCTTTGGTATTAACCTGCTCAGCTATTGACTGTTTTTTAGTTCTCGGGTCAATTCTATGGATAAGTGTGATTGCAGCTATTATTGCTATTAACAAGAGTACAGCGGCCAACTCAAACTGGTAAACATAAGTTGTATATAGCTCCATAGCAAGTTCTGTGATATTGCTGTAATCAGAAGAATGCCTTATAGGGTTTGCTACCTTACCTAAACCGAATTGGCTAGAACCTAAAACTAGCGACATCTCGGCAATTACCACTATAGCAACGCCGATACCGACTGGCAAGTAGCCAGTAAATTTAGCTCTCAATGTAGAGCTTTCAATATCGAGCATTTTAATAACAAAAAGGAATAGAACCATTACGGCTCCAACATATACTAATATGAGAGTTATAGCTAAAAATTCAGCCTCAAGAAGTAGCCACAAGCTTGCAGCAGAAAAGAATGACAATATCAAGAACAATGCGGAAAAGGCAGTGTTCCTAGAAAAGACCATAGCAAGAGAGCTCGCAATAAGCCAGAACGAAAATACATAAAATAATATCTGCTCGAATTCCATAATTAGCTACCTATATTTAGAGTCTTCAAGTTTAGTTTGGTCTATCGCCTTTTTATTTTGTTCACCAATTTCAAGTAACCTTTTCTTGGTTAGTACGCTTCCGTCTCGAGATTCGAATGCGTAATCAAAAATTTGTGTTTCAACAATAGCATCCACAGGGCAAGCCTCTTCACAAAATCCACAAAAAATACACTTAAATAGGTCTATGTCGTATTGGGATGTTCTGCGAGAGCCGTCTTCTCTCATCTCTGATTCAATGGTGATTGCATTTGCCGGACAAACAGCTTCACAAAGTTTGCAGGCTATACATCTTTCCTCACCATTAGGGTATCTACGTAAGGCATGAATACCTCTAAACCTTGGAGAAATTGGGGTTCTCTCCTCTGGAAATTGAACTGTAATTTTAGTGTTGACAAGCTCTTTAGCGGTTACACTCATACCAAATAAAAGCTCATTCAAGGTAAAGTCTTTAATTATTTTTTTAAACTTATTAAGCATAAAATTACCCTACTAGAACCAAGGTCCAACACCAAGTTGTGTCAATATCGCCACAACAAAAATCCATAAAATAGTCAGCGGAAGGAAGACTTTCCAACAAAGTCTCATAATTTGATCATATCTGAACCTTGGAAAGGTTGCCCTAATCCACAAATATAAAAATAAAAAGAAACTCATCTTTGCTAGTAGCCACATGATATCTGGCACAAATGCAAATAGGTCATCTAGATAAGGAATCCCTTCAAACGGGGAATGCCATCCCCCAAAGAACATCAACACTGCCAAGGCAGCCATCATTATCATGTTTATATATTCAGCCATAAAGAATAGTGCAAAACACATTCCTGAATACTCAACGTGAGTACCGCCAACAATTTCAGATTCTCCCTCAACTACATCAAATGGGGCTCTGTTAGTTTCAGTTAAGGCTGAAATCCAAAAAACAATCATCATAGGAAATAAGGGTATGAAGTACCAATTCCAAGCTCCGCCTTTCTGACCCGCAACAATTTCATTTAGATTCACTGAGCTAGCTACCATCACAACAGTTACAGCAACAAAGCCAATTACAATTTCGTATGAAACCAGCAATGCAGTACTCCTTAAAGCCCCTAATAAAGGGTATTTTGAGTTTGACGCCCAGCCAGCGATAATTATCCCATACACACCTACAGATCCTATTGCCAGAACATAAAGTAGGCTAATATCTAGGTTAGTTATATAAAAACCCTCTCCCAAAGGAATAACAGCCCATATCGCCACAGCAGGAACAAAGGCCAATATTGGTGCTAACAAAAACAAATAAATATTTGCCTTTGAAGGAAAAATAATCTCTTTAAATAGCATCTTAAATACGTCGGCAAATGGCTGCAATAGACCTATCGGACCAACCCTATTTGGACCTATCCTAAGCTGCATATAGCCGATAACTTTGCGTTCAGCGTAGGTCATATAGGCCATCATTATAATCAAAGGTAAAATCAGAGCTACGCCCTTAATCAGTATTATTAATACAGTTGCAACTCCGCCATCAAGCCAAGGAATTAATTCATAGACTAGCTCAACAAAAGACTGCCACAAAGCCATCATGATATCTTCTCCGATATTGTCTCATTGCTAGAACTGATGAATACACATTTATCTGCAACAACTTCACTTATGACTACAGGTACACCTAAATAATTGTCAGTATCGCTAAGTTTTAAAGATTTTGCTGTTGAAGCACTCATTGAAGCGGTATTTAACTGTCCTATTTTGGTAGCTTGCAAAGAATTAGAATGTCTTAACAATGCGTCAGTTGAATATGGTGAAGGTTGCCATATTATTTCAACACCCTTTGTATTGATTAAATTGATTTCGCGGTCATGCTCTATATTTTGTTTTATCTGTTGTTTTGCCTCACTAGTAACTTTAGAAGAGTCAGTATAATTAAATCCTGACAAGTCTAGTAAATCCGCCAAAACTTTTAAGACTTTCCAAGCTGGTTTTATATCTTTTGGTGAACCTACAGCAGCAGAAAAAGACTGCATCTCTCCTTCAACATTTGTGTGCGTACCAGAAGTCTCATAATAACTTGAAATAGGTAAAATTACGTCAGCATAGTCAAATACATCACTGTCTTTAAAGCTGTTTAAAGCTATCACAAAAGTTTTTTCATCTCTTAAAGCGTTTATTGCTGATACTGAGTTATGAAAATCATATTTTGGATATACATCAAGAAGGATATATGCATTCATCTTGGACGCAAGCATTTCATTTGCATCTAAGCCATTTTCATTAGGCACAAATCCCGTCGATTTAGCTGCGATTGAGTTTCCTGTTTCGCTAAGATTTAGAGTCGAACTGCTGGTTTTTTCAGCAATTATAGAAATTAAGTTGGCTATGTTTGAAGAATTATCGCTATTAATTAAGTGCTCTCCAAGGATGATTGCTGATTTATCTGAAGACAGTAATTTATTGGCTAATTGAGTATCTGCATCACTTACCTTAAATTTATCTAGATACCCAGGTATTTCTTGTTCTTTTGACAGCAATATCGCTTTCAAAGTACGGGCCAATAGATTGGCAATTTGGCTAGAGTTCAATATATATTCAGAATTAATTGGTAGATTATAATTAAAACTCATTGAGTTTATAACGTCTATAGTGGCTCCATTTAATGAAGATTTACGTAGACGATGGTTAATCATAGGTTGTTCCAAACGAGTATATGAACCGACTAACAATGCGTAATCAATATTCTCAATATCTTTTATCTTAATATTTGAATCAAGATTAATTGTATTACTAAGATCTTTTATATTTAGGCGGTAATCAGTATTATCAGAACCCACCTGTTTCAATAACTTTCTTAAAAGGTAATACTCTTCAAGGGTTGCATTATTTGATGCTAGAGCACCTAATTTACTTTCCTCTTTATTGTCTATAACTTCCCTTAATAATGCTTTAGTGGAATATACTAGAGCAGTATCCCATTCAGTCTCTTTCCAAACTCCATCATATTTAATTTGCGGCTTTTGTAATCTATTTTCATGGTTAAGCCCATCACATGAAAAACGATCCCTGTCGGAAATCCATGTCTCATTAATATTGTCGTTATTTCTAGCAACAACGCGCTTAACTTTACCTTTATATGTTTGGATGTGTATGTTTGAACCAACAGAATCGTGTCTTGCAATACCTTCAACGGCATTCATTTGCCAAGACCTTAGTTCATAACGGAATGGTTTAGAAGTTAAAGCCCCTACCGGACATAAATCTATCATATTTCCAGATAGCTCAGACTGAATGCCTTCTTGTAGGAATGGCTCAATCTTAAGGCTATCCCCACGTCCTGTTCCGCCCATCTCCATAATTCCAGCAATTTCTGCTCCGAAACGTACACATCTGGTGCAATGAATGCAACGCGTCATATCAGTTTGTATCAATGGTCCAATATCACTATCCGCAATAACACGCTTACCTTCATTGAATCTTGACACGTCTGAACTGTAGCTCATAGCAACATCTTGCAATTCGCACTCACCACCCTGATCGCAAATTGGGCAATCAAGTGGATGGTTTATTAACAAAAACTCCATTACTGCTTTCTGACTTGATTTGGCCTTGTCATTCTTCGTGCTTACCCTCATGCCATTGCTGACTGGGGTTGAACATGCGGGCTGAGGCTTCGTAGCCCCCTCAACATCTACAAGGCACATACGGCAGTTTGCTGAAACTGATAATTTGTTGTGATAGCAGAACCTTGGCACACTTATACCTTCACGGTCAGTTACAGTGATAAGATTTTCACCGGGATTAGCATTTACTATTTTGCCGTCAATCTCAATCTCAAACATTATCTTTCACCATACTTTTGCCGTTCTTGATGTAATACTCAAATTCGGAATAAAAATTTCTCAAAAAGCTTTCAACTGGCATAGCTGCAGCGTCTCCTAGAGCGCAAATCGTATTGCCCATAATATTTGAACCTACTTGTTGCAATAAATCTAAGTCGTCAATCTTGCCATTACCATCTAAAATACGTTTTAGCACTCTATATAGCCAGCCAGTTCCTTCACGGCACGGAGTGCACTGGCCACATGACTCATCATAATAAAAATGTGCTAGCCTTGTTAATGCTTCTACCATGCAGGTAGAGTCATCCATAATTATTACTGATCCAGCGCCAAGCATAGATCCGGCCTTTTCTATGCTGTCATAGTCCATATTCATGGACATAGCCTCTTCTGCTGTAAGAACAGGAGTAGATGACCCCCCGGGAATAACTGCTTTGAGTTTCTTGCCTTTTCTAATTCCGCCAGCCATTTTAAGTAAATCTTTAAACGGAGTTCCCATAGGGACTTCAAAATTAGATGGATTGTTAACATGTCCTGATACCGAAAAAAGTTTACAACCTCCAGAATTTTCTACTCCCAGATCAGCGAACCATTTTCCTCCTTTTGACAATATTTCTGGCACAGATGCAAAGCTCTCGGTGTTATTTACTGTTGTAGGCTTGCCAAATAGACCAACGTTAGCAGGAAATGGCGGTTTAAACCTTGGTTGCCCTTTTTTGCCCTCAATTGATTCAATTAATGCAGTTTCTTCTCCACAAATATATGCTCCTGCACCCAAATGAGTGTGCAAATCAAAACTAACAGCACTATCAAAGATATTCTCACCCAAAAGTCCGGCCTTATATGCCTCTTTAAGTGCACCCTCAAAACGATAAAATGGCTCCATAAATTCACCGCGTATATAGTTATAACCGACGCTGGCATTCATTACATAGCCCCCTATTGCCATTCCTTCTATTACAGAATGAGGATTAAATCTCAAAATATCTCTGTCTTTACAGGTACCTGGCTCGCCCTCATCAGAATTACAAACTACATACTTTTGACCGTCATCATTTCTAGGCATAAAACTCCATTTGAGACCAGTTGGAAAGCCAGCTCCGCCTCTTCCACGAAGACCAGATACCTTTAACTCATCAATAATCTCTTCTGGTGTAAATTCTCCTTTTATAACCCTTTTCCAAACCGAATAGCCGCCATTAGCTTCATAGGTCGCTAATGACCACGGTTCTTTTTCATTTAAGTTTTTGAAACAAACCTCGTTCATTTGCCTTCTTTCCTTAAACTCTTCACGATCTCATCAACCTTTTTAGCTGTTAAGTTTTCAAAATATTGATCGTCAATTTGCATCATAGGTGCTCCAACGCATGCCCCTAAACACTCAACTTTTTTTACACAAATAAGCCCATCTGGAGTAACTTCTCCGGTCTTAACTCCTAGACAAGACTCTAAATGTGATACCAAGTTGTCAGACCCATTCAACATACAAGAGATGTTATGACATATCCTTATGATGTTTTTTGCCATTGGTTTGTGGTTGTAGTTTTCATAAAATGTTGCCACTTCCTGTGCTGCAATACCCGGCATATCTAAGTAATCTGCCACCTCTTGAATTAGTTCAGGGTTTAAACAATTTCCGTTTTCTAATTGCACTATTTTTAGTGCCTCCATAACAGCAGAACTCTTTTGATTGGCTGGATATTTTTCAGTCCAACTATCTATCTGTTTTTTTGCTTTTTTTGATATCATTTATCTATCTATTTCACCAAACACAATATCTTGCGTTCCAATTATTGTCACCACATCTGAAAGCATGTGGCCCCTTGCCATTTCGTCCATAGATGCTAAGTGTACAAAGCCAGGAGCTCTAATCTTAACTCTGTATGGCTTATTAGCTCCATCTGAGATTAAATAAATTCCGAACTCACCTTTTGGATGCTCAATAGCACTATATACCTCCCCTTCAGGCAAACAATAACCTTCACTAAATAATTTAAAGTGATGAATGAGTGACTCCATGTCTCCCTTCATATCAACTCGACTAGGCGGAGATACCTTGAGATTTTTTGACATAACTGGGCCATGATTTTTTCTTAACCAATTTACACATTGCTTAATGATTCGGTTTGATTGTCGCATCTCTTCCATTCGAACTAGATAGCGGTCATAGCTATCTCCAGTTACCCCAACTGGTACATCAAATTCAAGCTGGTCGTATACTGAATATGGTTGATTCTTTCTAAGATCCCATGGAACTCCAGAGCCACGAAGCATTGGACCTGTAAAACCTAATTGTTTAGCTCTATTAGCTGAAACTACCCCAATATTAACTAGCCTCTGCTTCCATATACGATTGTCGGTAAGAAGGTCATCGTACTGCTTAATGCTTGCCGGAAAGGTATTTGTAAAATTATCAATAAAATCTAATAATGAACCTTGACGGTCTTGGTTCATTTTTTCTAATTCTTTATTTGACCTGAAGTCAGTTTTTAAGTACTGAGGCATTTTGTCGGGCAGATCGCGATAAACACCCCCGGGGCGATAATAGGTGGCATGCATTCTAGAACCAGAAACTGCCTCATAACAATCTATCAGCCTCTCTCTTTCTCTGAAAGCGTACAAGAATATGCTCATAGCGCCAACATCTAATCCGTGAGTTCCTAGCCACATTAAGTGGTTTAGAATGCGAGTAATTTCATCAAACATTACTCGAATATACTTTGCCCTTTCTGGCACATCTAAATCGAGCATTTTTTCTATAGCCATGACATAAGCATGCTCATTACACATCATAGATACGTAATCCAACCTATCCATATAGCCTATAGACTGGTTGTAGGGCTTGGACTCTGCTAATTTTTCAGTGCCTCTATGTAGTAACCCAATATGTGGGTCAGCACGCTCGATAACTTCGCCATTAATCTCTAGAATTAAACGCAATACTCCGTGCGCAGCAGGGTGCTGAGGGCCAAAGTTAAGTGTGTAGTTACGAATTTCTGCCATATTAGTATCTAATTATCTCTTATCACTCTAGGAACACTTACGTTTGGTTCAATACTAACTGGCTCATAAACCACTCTACCCAAGTCTTCATCATAACGCATCTCTACTTCACCGATTAAAGGGAAGTCCTTCCTTAAAGGGTGGCCTTTAAAACCATAATCAGTCAATATCCGACGTAGGTCTGTGTGGTTTTCAAACAATATCCCCATTAAATCAAAAGCCTCGCGTTCATACCAATCTGCAGATGACCATACGCTTGTTACGGACTCTATTATTGGACTGTCTTCGTCTACAAAAGATTTGACTCTTAGTCTTAAATTTTTCTCTAAAGAGAGCAACTGATAGACAACTGCAAAACGTTTAGAAAATTTTGTTTTGGTTTTTTGTTTCTTACGGGCCCTAGAAAATCCTGATGAGCTGGCATTGCCTTGCCAGTCAGATTGACCGTAAGTTGAGTAGTCGACTCCACACAAATCAATCATAATATCAAACCCAAACTTATCACGAAGTAATAAGCATACTTCTACTATGTTATTCGAATCAATAGTCAAACTAAGTTCGCCAAACCCTTCATTAAGCGAGTCTTGACCAAACTCTTCAATTAATTGTTCTTTTAACTCGTCCATTATTTAACCATCATATTAATAATTAGGTTCTTGCAATAGTGTTAGTGCGATGTATTTTTGCTTGTAATTGCAATATTCCATAAAGCAAAGCCTCAGCAGTTGGAGGGCAACCGGGAACATAAATGTCGACAGGCACAATTCTGTCGCAACCTCTGACTACCGCATAAGAGTAATGATAATAACCGCCGCCGTTCGCACAAGAACCCATAGATATAACCCATTTTGGCTCTGGCATTTGATCATAAACCTTGCGAAGAGCTGGTGCCATTTTATTGGTAAGAGTGCCTGCTACAATCATCAAGTCTGATTGTCTTGGGGTCGGTCTAAATACTATTCCAAAGCGATCTAAATCATATCGAGAAGAGCCTGCTTCCATCATCTCTACTGCGCAACAGGCTAAACCAAAAGTTACAGGCCACAATGACCCCGTTCTTGCCCAGTTAATCACTTTGTCTAAAGAGGTAGTAACAAATCCCTCTTTCATTAATCCTTCAATTGCCATAAAGTAGCCCAACAGTTAACTCTATTCCCATTCAAGTGCTCCTTTTTTCCACTCAAAAATAAAGCCAACTACTAATAAAAATAAAAACACGCTTATAGCAATAAAGCCAAACCACCCTAGACCAGATTGAACAACAGCCCAAGGAAAAACAAAGGCCACCTCAAGGTCAAACAGTATGAACAATATTGCTACTAAATAGTAGCGAACATTAAAGTGTATTCTTGAATCTTCAAATGCAGGGAATCCGCACTCAAATTGAGAATTTTTTTCCTCATCAGGCTTGCTTGGACCTAAAATATACCCAACAAGAGTAAGTCCTACACCAAATGCTAAGCCTAAGAATATAAATACAATTACAGGGAGATAATTCTCTAACAAAGGGGCGTCCTATACTCTTAAATTACAGCGGGTGATTATATCAATTTATTTAATATTCATCAATAACTTTTATCAATGCAAAACATAATATTTTGCTATTTGAATATTATATTTTGAAAATATTTCTTTGCAATAGTAAAAAGCAATATACAAGCTATCCCATAAGCAATACTTCTAATAAGCTGAACATTTGTAACTTTGGAAGAGTTAAATTGTATTAATTTCAAATAGTATATGACAAGAACAACTAATTATTAAATATTAAAATAATTGTAATTTCTAATGGTTATTAGCTTACTTCTGTACCCCCAACAGTGAGCCCTTCTATTTTTAAACTTGGCTGTCCAACACCAACTGGAACTGACTGACCGTTCTTTCCACAAATACCAACTCCGCTATCTAATCTTAGGTCATTAGAGACCATAGAAATATTTTTTAAAACTTCATCGCCAGAACCGATTAAGGTTGCACCCTTTATTGGCTCTTGAATCTTGCCTTTTTTTATAAGGTAAGCTTCATTAGCAGAGAATACAAATTTGCCAGATGTTATGTCTACCTGTCCCCCATCAAAATTAACTGCATAAATTCCATCATCAACAGAGGAAATCATGTCTTCCAGCTTGTCTTTTCCGTTTAGCATATAAGTATTAGTCATTCTAGGCATAGGGATATGTGCGTAAGACTCTCTCCTGGCATTGCCTGTTGAATTTTGGCCCATTAGTCTTGCATTTAGCTTATCAAATAAGTAGCCTTTCAATATGCCGTTTTCAATTAATGTGTTGCTTTTTGACGGGGTTCCTTCATCATCAATTGTCAAACTACCACGCCTATTTGCTAGAGTACCATTATCAACTATGGTACACTTTTCGCTTGCAATTTGCTCTCCCACTCTATTACTGAAAACAGAAGTACCTTTGCGATTAAAGTCTCCCTCTAATCCATGACCGATTGCTTCATGTAGCAGCACTCCAGGCCACCCTGAGCCAAGTATAACGGGCATATTCCCTGCAGGAGCCATTTTAGCTTTTAATGCCACAAGAGCTTGCCTGATAGCCTCATTGGTATAAACTTCTGCCAGATTATGATCAACAAAGTATCTATAATCGTAACGCCCGCCGCCGCCACTTGAGGCCTGCTCTATCCTCCCATTATGCTCAACAATGACACTGACACTTACTCTCACCATAGGGCGATAATCAGTAATATATACGCCATCGGTAGAGGCAATTAATATGTCAGTATATGCTCCTGACAAGGATGCATTAACCTGCTTTACTTTAGGCTCTTTTCTTGCGATAGAGTCTATTTGATTTAATAAATCAACTTTTTCTTTCGAGGTCAAACTCCCTAAAGGGTTTAAACCGTTATAGTTAGCTATTAAAGAAGAGCTTTTATAGGTTTGAATTTTTTTGCTACCTTTGAGGCTAGATATTCCCCTAGCAAATTTAGTGGCCTTCTCGATGGCATCTATACTTAACTCGTCAGAATATGAGAACCCGGTTTGTTCTCCTTTAACTGCTCTAGCTCCTACACCATGGTTTATATTGTAAGTGCCAGATTTGACAATGCCTTCCTCTAATACCCATGACTCAGCGACAGAGTATTGAAAATATAAATCAGCGTAATCTATACCCTTGACAAATAAAGATGACAATAAGGATGAAATATTATCATTAGACAACTGATTTTCATGCAGTAGGCTTTCTATCATAACAATTCATTAAAACTTATAAAATCAATAGCTGGATCACTCCATGGCCCGCTTATTTTATATTTAATCTCAATAACTTTATCTGCAATGTAGTCAAGTATTTTCCCATCAAAAAGACTTTCATCTACCAGCCAAATACCTAGGCCAATAAAACCTCCCCCTGCTATATATGTAGCTGCTGGCACGGCTTCACTAATTGCAGGGTGCACGATTGCTTCAATGTTATATTGTTTATTCACAATATTACTTTCGCCAGCTAGTTGTATCTTACTAGAAGTGGAATTTAAATCAAACTTTCTGATTTTAGCTAAAGAATCCTCAAGAAGAATTTCTGCATAGATGTCATCGTATGCAAAACCTTTTTGTAAAACGTCAGACACATCTAGTTGTA
>JASLYC010000022.1 GCA_030739975.1 Gammaproteobacteria bacterium | reverse complement strand
CCATAGACATTAAAGAACCTTAATCCAACCATTGTCAAATCTGGATTTTCCTTTGAATATCTAGCTGCAATCTGGTCCATAATGTATTTGCTAAAACCATAAGGATTTTCGGGACTCTCTTTACCTACCGTTTGTGGTGATTCTAGATTGCCATAAGTGGCTGCTGAACTTGCATAAACCATCACAGCGCTGTCTTTTTTTGCTATTTTCAACAAATCATAAAAAGAATTTACATTCGTTTTCATTATTATTTCTTGGTCATAAACGCGAGTGTCAGAAATTGCTGCTTGATGAAATATGTAGTCAAACTTGTAATCATCCAATAACTCAATGTCAGCTTGATTATTAATATTGCCACATATGATGTCACCTTTAAAGCCAATCAGGTTTTTGTAATGTCCAAAGCTTTTTAGATTACCATTGGGAAAAATTTCATCACTTCTAAAGCAGTCAAATACAATAACTTTTGAGTTTGAGAAGTTTTCTTGAAAATAAAAAGCCAAATTACTTCCTATAAATCCTGCACCACCAGTAATTAGAATAGTTTTGTTGTTGAAATCTATATTGTTATACATCATAGTTTATTTAATTTTGCTTAATTATAGAGCATCATTAATTAGTATGATTAAGAAACACAATAAAGGAGAAAACTATAAGTAATAGTTTTAAAACATATTTGTCGATATATTTAAGACATATACAGGAACTTATTCACATAATAGTAGATAAAGTGATATTTAGAAAAATATATTATTGTAATTATTAATTTTTTCCAAGTTGATAAATAAAGTCTGTTCATTTGTTGAACATTAGCAATATACATGGTAGAATGCGCCTTCGAAGACCTTTTGTTGTGCAAATATGTTTGTACAATATGGCGGTAGCGTTCCTAATATTCGACTTCCAATTATTTTTTTCTGCACCTAGTGAATAAAAAAGATATTCATCTTGATTTGCTTCGCAAGATAGAAGTAAATCCTGAATGCACTCAAAGAGAGCTCTCCAAAGAGATGGGAGTGAGTCTTGGCAAGGTAAATTACTGCATAAAAAAACTGACTGAGAAAGGCTGGATAAAACTAACAAACTTTACTCATAATCCAAACAAAGTGGGCTATGCTTATCTCCTTACACCAAAAGGAATTGATGAGAAAGCAAGACTAACTATTTCATTTCTAAAAAGAAAGATTACTGAATATGAAATACTAAAAAAAGAGATCAATGATCTGCAACTTAAATCCGAAGAAATGGCTAATGAAAAGCGATAATAGCCATTATCATTCTTAATAAACCTTGGATAAAACTTTACAAAACTTGTCAATATTAACCAATTGAAAAATGATATTTACTGAATCCTTAATTTTTGATCTGCAATGCAAGTAACCCCAGTTATCCTCTCAGGTGGCTCAGGCACACGCCTTTGGCCCTTGTCTCGCAAACAATATCCTAAATAATATTTACCGCTGGTGGGTGATAACACCATCCTGCGTCTTAATGGACTGGAGAACCTTACAGATCCGATTATCATTTGTAATGCCGAACATCGATTCTTAGTGGCAGAACAATGCCAACAAATTGACATTAAGTGAGTTATCTACAATCATTGAACATGCGTGGCAATGGGAAGTTGTTGATACTCAAATTTATCAGGTATATCTGAAGGTTTGTAATAACGTTATTTACAGTTGGAACTATGACAAAGAAAACAAAAGGCATCATCTTAGCTGGCGGCTCAGGCACACGCCTACACCCACTAACGCATTCTCTAAGTAAACAGCTTATACCTGTTTATGATAAACCGATGATTTATTATCCATTGTCCATATTAATGTTGGCAGGGATTCAAGATATATTGATTATCACTACACCACATGACCAACAGTCATTTATAAATCTATTGGGCTCAGGAAATCAATGGGGCTTAAATATTACTTATGAAGCACAACCTAGCCCGGATGGATTAGCCCAAGCATTTATCATTGGAGAGAAATTTATTGGTGATGATAATGTTTGTTTAGTATTGGGTGACAATATTTTCTATGGTCATGGAATGGATAAATTACTAGAAAATGCCATGCAGAAAGAAAAGGGCGCGAGTGTTTTTGGTTATTATGTAAAAGACCCAGAATGCTATGGTGTTATTGATTTTGATAAAAATGGAAACGCAATCGATCTTGAAGAAAAACCTGAAAACCCTAAAAGCAATTATGTAGTAACTGGACTTTATTTTTACGATAATGATGTTATTGAAATTGCAAAAAACATTAAACCATCACATCGAGGCGAACTTGAGATTACTGATGTTAATAAAGTTTATCTAGAACGTGGCGACCTCAATGTAGAAGTGATGGGAAGAGGATATACATGGTTAGACACGGGAACTCATGCATCCCTTTTACAAGCATCAAACTTCATTCAAGTCATGGAAGAACGCCAAGGTTTAAAAATTGCTTGCCCAGAAGAAATCGCCTTTATGAAAGGTTTTATCGACGCAGCTCAAGTTGAAAAGCTAGCAAATCACTTATTGAAAAGTGGTTACGGTCAATATTTAATGTCTTTACTCAAACAAGACAGAATTAATTAAATATCAATGAATATTATTACAACAAACTTACCCGGTGTGATTGTTATTGAGCCAAAAGTCTATGTGGATAAACGTGGTTTTTTCTTAGAAACCTTCCGTGAAGATGTGCTGCTACAAGCCGGTATCAATGCGCATTTTGTGCAAGACAACCACACACGTTCAAGCCAGGGTGTTTTGCGTGGTCTGCATTATCAAATGACACAAACACAAGGGAAGTTAGTGCGTGTTGCAGCAGGTTCTGTTTTTGATGTGGTGGTGGATGTGCGTTCGGGTTCACCTACCTTCGGTCAATGGTACGGCACAGAACTCAATGAAGACAATATTAAAATGATATACGTACCACCGGGTTTTGCACATGGTTTTGTTGTCTTATCAGAAACTGCTGATTTTATTTATAAATGTACCGATTATTACCATCCTGAATCAGAACAAGGTATTGCATGGGATGATCCCGATTTAAACATTGACTGGTCTATCGCTGAAATAGCAGAAAAAATCTCTCTCTCAGATAAAGATAAACAAAATGTGAAGTTAAAAGATCAACCAGCTGAAAAATTACCCGCTTATAAAGATTTTATGACCGAAGTAGAAATGAGAGCCGAAAGTTAAAATGAAAATTTTGATTACCGGTGCACAAGGCCAGGTTGGGAAAGAACTCGTTAGTATTGCTAATCAACGTGGTTTTGATGTTATTGCGGCTGGTCAAACTGAGCTTGATATAACGCAACTTAAAAACATTGAAAGTTATGTTGAAGTGCACCAGCCAGATTTAGTGATTAATGCCGCAGCGTACACTGCAGTAAATAAGGCTGAAGAAGAACAAGACATTACCTATGCAATAAACCGAGATGGTACAGCGAATTTAGCTGCAGTATCTAAAGAGAAAAATATTCCGTTATTACATATCTCAACCGATTATGTTTTTGATGGAACAAAGTCAGAAGCCTATAGTGAAAATGATGCTGTATCACCATTAGGTATATATGGAATAAGCAAATGGCAAGGCGAAGAAACCATTCGTCAAACACTACCAGAACATATTATTTTACGGGTTGCCTGGGTGTTTGGTGCACAAGGTAATAACTTTGTTAAAACTATGTTGCGGTTAGCGAAAGATAGAGATGAATTAAGCGTCGTCGCAGACCAATTTGGTAGGCCATCACCCGCAAAAGATATCGCGAAAACGTTAATAATATTAGCAGAACAGTATCAAAAAGAGAAAACGTTAGAGTGGGGCACATACCATTATTGTGGTGACGAAAAAGTAAGCTGGTGTGGCTTTGCAAAAGAAATATTAAAGCAAGCTAAAGAACAAGGTTTAATTGAAAAAGATATTAAAGTAAACGCAATCACAACAGCCGAGTACCAAGATCCCACTAAACGACCAGCGAATTCAATGCTAGATTGCGAAAAAATAAAAAATACTTTTGGTATAGAAATGCCAAGCTGGAAAGAATCACTAAACCAAGTATTAACAGAATTAAAATAACGGAAGTACAATGAGCAACAACAATCAATACTGCCCAACCAATATACTTGTCACTGGCGGCGCAGGCTTCATTGGCTCAAACTTCGTCCATTACTGGTTAAAAGAATACCCAACTAATCGTGTTGTTGTACTTGATGCACTAACCTATGCAGGTAACGTTGAAAACCTTAAGCCTGCAGAAGGTAACCCCAATTTCCGTTTTGTTCATGCCGATATTTTAGATTACGACAATACCGTAAAACTATTACGCGAAGAAAAAATAGACACCATTGTACACTTCGCTGCTGAATCACATGTTGATCGTTCTATTACCAGCCCAGATGCCTTTATTGAAACGAATGTAAAAGGTACGCATGAATTATTAAAAGCGGCAAAAACAGTTTGGTTAGATGAAAATCCCAGTATGAGTCATTTATTTCAACATATCTCAACAGATGAAGTGTACGGTACGTTAAAACCTAACGATCCACCTTTTAGGGAAGACACCCCTTATGCACCAAATTCACCTTATGCAGCGAGTAAAGCGTCATCTGATTTTTTTGTTCGCTCTTATCAGGAAACATATGGGTTAAATACGAATATATCTAATTGCTCAAATAATTATGGTCCCTACCAGTTCCCAGAAAAACTCATACCGCTTGTTATCAGCAATATATTAGAAAGCAAAGCCTTACCCATATATGGTGACGGACAACAAATTCGTGACTGGTTATATGTTGATGATCATGCAAGAGGGATTGATCTCATTATTCGTAAAGGAAAAAGAGGAGAGCCCTATAATATTGGTGGCATAAATGAATGGGCCAATATTGATATAGTCAATTTAGTTTGTGATACAGTAGATAAAAGATTAAGCGAAAGTGAAAAACTTAAAAAACAATACCCTAATGCACCTGTTTGCCTAGGTAAAAAAGCACGAGAACTAATTACCTATGTAAAAGATCGTTTAGGCCATGATCACCATTATGCAATAGACCCAACTAAAAGTAATAGTGAATTAGGTTATAAACCAGATGAAAGTTTTGTAACAGGAATCGATAAAACCATTAAATGGTACTTAGACAATGAAGATTGGTGGCGTCATATTATGTCGGGTGAATATCAAGATTGGATAAATCAACAATATGAAAAATAAAATAGCCATTATTGGCCTCGGTTACGTTGGTCTGCCACTGGCGGTTGAATTCGGTAAAAAATACCCCACAACCGGTTTTGATATCAATGGCCCACGCATAGCCGCGCTTATTTCAGGTCACGATTCAACGCTAGAAGTCGATGAAGCTGAACTTAAGCAGGCCACGCAGCTGAATTACACCACCGATATCGAACAGCTCAAGTCTTGCAACATCTACATCGTTACCGTTCCCACACCCATTGATAGTCATAAACGCCCCGATCTCACTCCACTGGAAAAAGCGAGTGAAACTGTCGGCAAAGTACTGTCAAAAGGCGATATCGTTATCTACGAATCAACTGTTTACCCTGGTGCTACCGAAGAAGTCTGTGTACCAATACTAGAACGGCATTCAGGCCTCACCTTCAATAAAGACTTTTATTGTGGCTACAGTCCAGAGCGAATTAACCCCGGCGACAAAGAACACAGGGTCACCACCATCAAAAAAGTCACTTCGGGCTCCACCCCAGAAATAGCCGATATCGTTGATAACCTCTACAAATCGATCATCACCGCAGGAACCCATAAGGCAAGCAGCATCAAAGTGGCTGAAGCCGCCAAAGTGATCGAAAATACGCAGCGCGACCTCAATATTGCCCTGATGAACGAGCTGGCCATCATCTTCGAGCGCCTGGGCATCGACACGCTGGAAGTGCTCAAGGCGGCCGGCACCAAGTGGAACTTTTTGCCGTTTCGCCCCGGTCTGGTGGGAGGCCACTGCATCGGCGTGGACCCGTATTACCTGACGCACAAAGCCGAGATACTGGGTTACCACCCGCAAGTCATTCAGGCCGGCCGTCGCATCAACGATGGTATGGCCGCCTACGTAGCGCAGCAAACTATCAAGCAAATGATTCGTAGCGGCACTAACATCAGGGGCGCCAAGGTCATCGTATTAGGTCTTACATTTAAGGAAAACTGCTCCGACCTGCGCAACAGCAAGGTGGCAGACCTGGTGAAGGAGCTGCAGGAATTTGGCTGTGAAGTGTATGTGCACGACCCCCTAGCCGAGGCTGAGCAAGCGCTGCACGAATACGGCATTACGCTCAGGGAGTGGCACCAGTTGCCTCAGAACGCCGACGCGATTGTTGCCGCAGTTTCGCATGCTAAATACACCACCCAGCCTGTGGCCAATCTGCTGGCCCCGTTGAAGCGCTGTGGAGTGTTTATCGACATCAAATCCGCTTATATGCCCGAAGCCATTACAGCCACAGGTGCATACCTGTGGCGTCTATGAGTTTGCCTATGTCAGCCTACAATCAACTTCTAACTCGCCTAGTCGCTGCGCCCCATACCTGGCTTATCACCGGCGTGGCTGGTTTCATCGGCAGCAACCTGCTCGAAACCTTGCTCAAGCTCAACCAGCGCGTGGTCGGCCTCGACAGCTTTGCCACCGGACACCAGCGCAACCTGGACGAAGTACAAACTCTCGTCACCCCTGCGCAGTGGGCCAACTTTAACTTCATTCCGGGCGACATTCGCGAACTGGCCGACTGCCAAAAAGCCTGCCAGGGCGTCGACTACGTCCTCCACCAAGCTGCCCTCGGCAGCGTTCCCCGCAGCTTGGAAGACCCCATCACCACCAATGGAACTAACATCACCGGCTTTTTAAACATGCTGGTTGCCGCGCGCGACGCCAGGGTCAAAAGCTTCACCTATGCTGCAAGCAGCAGCACCTATGGCGACCATCCCGGCCTTCCCAAGGTGGAAGACGTGATTGGCCAACCCCTCAGCCCTTACGCCGTGACCAAATACGTCAACGAGTTGTATGCCAACGTGTTTGCTTGCTGCTATGGCTTTAACACCATCGGCCTGCGCTACTTCAACATCTTCGGCCGTCGTCAGGACCCCAATGGCGCCTATGCCGCCGTCATCCCAAAATGGACAGCCGCGCTGCTGGCTGGCGGAAAGGTTTATATCAACGGCGACGGTGAAACCAGCCGCGATTTCTGCTTTATTGCGAATGCCGTGCAAGCCAACCTGCTGGCTGCCACCGTCGAGCCCGTCATTGCGAGCGAAGCGCGGCAATTCATGAATCCCGCATTGAATCAGGTTTACAACGTGGCTGTGGGTGACCGCACCACACTCAACGAATTGTTTGCCTTGCTGCGCGTCAACCTGGCCGCCAACGGCGTGAGCGCTGACACCCAACCCGTGTACCGCGACTTTCGGGCGGGAGACGTGCGCCACAGCCAGGCCGACATCGGCAAGGCGCAGCGCTTGTTGAGCTACGCGCCATCCCATCGTTTGGCAGCAGGTATTGCCCAAACCATGCCTTGGTATGTCAGCTAACAAACATCGAGACTGACTGGGACCTAACCTCGTCAGTTAAGTGCTAATAGTTATCTCAACAGAAGTACAGCATGCATAACTATCAAGCTGTGACTGACCGCAAGATTCGCCTGGCCCTGATCGGCCACGTGTTGGCAAGCCATCAGACCGGGTATAACAGTGGCGTTATTCATACGGGAATATACTACGAGCCGGGTAACCTAAAAGCTAAACTGTGCCAGGAGTGGCTGAAAGCAACTGTCGTTTTTTGTAAGCAACACAATTTATCTTACAAGCAGTGTGGAAAATTGCATAATTTTGTACAGTTGAATTATTAAGAAGTAATGAGTATTGGTTTGGAATATTTGGGGTTATCATTAGCAGATTTAACCTATGTTAAGTTAATAAGGAATAGATAGGAATTATATGAAAACTGTAGTTACTGGTGGAGCGGGATTTATTGGAAGTCATTTAGCTGATTTACTAATAGATTTAAATTATGAAGTTATCGTGATTGATAATTTAAGCGTTGGTAGGAAAGAAAATATTACACACTTAGTTGAAAATTCTAAATTTACTTTTGTACAGGCTGATATTTGTAATTTTGACTTGATAGAGCCAATTTTTATGGATGCTGATTGGGTTTTTCATCTTGCAGCGTTAGCAGATATTGTGCCTTCAATAGAAAATCCTACTGAGTACTATAAATCTAATGTCAATGGCACCTTTAATGTTCTTCAGGCTTGTCGAAAGTATCAGGTTAAAAAAATAATTTATGCTGGATCTTCTTCTTGCTATGGCATTCCTGATGAATACCCAACTAAAGAAAATGCTGCAATAGGTCCACAGTATCCATACGCCCTAACCAAAAATATTGGCGAACAGCTGGTTATGCACTGGTGCCAGTTATATAATTTACCAGCTATATCTCTTCGCTTTTTTAATGTATATGGCCCAAGAGCCAGAACATCAGGCACTTATGGCGCAGTTTTTGGTGTTTTTTTGGCTCAAAAGTTAGCTAAAAAGCCTTATACAGTTGTAGGAGATGGCAACCAGACTCGTGATTTTACTTTTGTTTCAGATGTTGTAAGCGCGCTTGTTACTGCAGCTAAAAGTGATTTAAGTGGCGAGGTTATTAATATTGGATCAAATAATACATACAGTATTAATCGCTTGGTGGAGCTACTGGGAGGTGATATAACCTATATTCCAAAAAGGCCTGGCGAACCAGATTGCACTTGGGCGGATATTTCTAAAGCAACTCAATTGTTAAATTGGGAGCCAAAAGTTAGTTTAGAAGCTGGTGTTCAGATTTTGCTTAATAATATGGAGTACTGGGAAGATGCCCCAGTATGGGATAAAAAGTCTATCGCTAAAGCAACAGAGCAATGGTTTGAGTACTTGAGTTAGAAGATGAAACAAAAAATTCAAAACCTAGAAAATCTCGAAATACTTTTTTCTGAATTAAAGTCTGAAGGTAAAAAGATAGTCCACTGCCATGGTGTGTTTGATCTATTACATGTTGGACATATTAAACATTTTAAAGAGGCAAAAACATTTGGCGATATTCTTGTGGTTTCCATTACACCAGATGAATTTGTTCACAAAGGCCCTGGTCGACCTGCCTTTTCAACATCTCTTCGTTTAGAAGCTTTATCTGAGCTCGAGTCAGTTGACTATGTTGTTGCTAATAATTGGCCAACAGCTGAAGAAATAATAAAAATTATTCAGCCAAATGTTTATTGTAAAGGACCTGACTATAAAAATCATTCTGATGACATAACTGGGAAAATATCAGATGAAGAGAATGCTGTTAAATCAATTGGTGGAAAGATAATTTATACCAATGATATAACCTTTAGTTCAAGTAGTCTATTGAATAAATTTGGCAACATATATTCAAAAAAGCAAGAATTATTTATTCGAAATATTGGCGACAAGGATAGTTTCGAAATGATTCAAAAAAAAGTAGAAGACATTAGTAAATTAAAAGTCCTCGTTATTGGTGAAACGATTATTGATCAGTATGTTTTTTGTGAGGCACTTGGTAAATCTGGCAAGGAGCCTGTCTTGGTTTTACGAGACCTAGAAACTCAAGAATATTTAGGTGGCTTATTAGCTATTGCTCGCCACTTAAGCAGTTTTTGTGAAAATGTTTCGGTGTTAAGCTTCCTTGGCAAAGATAACGAATATAAATCTTTTATCGAGAATAATATAGAAGAGAATATTATTCTTAACTTTTTGAATAAAAGCAACTCTCCCACTATTGTTAAGCGGAGATTTGTAGATAATATTGACAGAAAAAAAGTATTAGGTGTTTATTCTATAAATGATGATATGCTTAATGAGAGTGAAGAAGCTAAATTTATACAATCTTTTGACAAGCTTTCAAAAGAGCATGATTTAGTTATCGTTTCTGATTATGGTCATGGAGTTATAACACCTAAAATTGCTGATCATATTTCTAATTCAGATAAATTTGTCAGTTTAAATGCTCAAGT
>JASLYC010000021.1 GCA_030739975.1 Gammaproteobacteria bacterium | reverse complement strand
CCAATTCGCGGTGACATTGATATGTCAACTGCTAACGATTGTATGCAGAAAGGTCTGAAGATTCTTGCTGGAGGTAATGTAATTCCTTCAGGTGATATTCTTCTTTCACCTGATACACAGAATCAGATTCAAGAACTGATGAATATATTTTGGAATGACTTGTATATGAGCCCTGAGGATGCTCAGGCTAAATATGCTAAGATCATTGCAAGTGCAGACTAAGCACTAATCAAAAAGAGCTGCCGAATTTGAACTAGGGTTCGGTAGCTCTTTTAATATTAACATCTAGTTTTAGTATAGATTTCTTTAGATTACAATAACGCTTATGTTCAATAAAGTCCAGCTTGAAAGATTTTTTGTTGGTTCAGTAATGCTGGCCTTTGTTTCCTTAGTGCTCTCTATTGTTGGGATAAAATCTCAATTGTTTCAGAATATTCAATACCTTTTATTATTCATTTCTTCAGTTATTGTATTACTAATTGGAATTCAATCCAAGTCTATTAATTTTTTTTCAAATAGACTTCAAAAACAAATCTTGGGTTGGCTAATTTCTGCTATTTGTTCAGCAGCAATTTGGGCTTTTGCTCAAAAAGGTATTCAATCAATTTTCCCTGCCATTATGGGTTACCGAAAGGCTTGGAATACGCTCGAACCTTTTGCATTGTATGCGACAGTTGTTTTTATCATGTTTGCTCTTATGTTGATTATCATTGGAGCAAGAGATACAAAGATAGATCGCCCGGGTTATATTGAGCGCTTTTTAGTCTATAACCTATCAAGTAAAATTGCTGCAATGCCAATGATTTTTACTTCCATTGGTATTTTCATTATTGCAACCCTATGGACTATTTATCACTCTTTTACAAATAGTCGCATGCTTCCGAAAAGTGATTTTATTGGATTAGGCCAATACGAGCGACTTTGGAGCTCCGATCGTTGGTATATGTCGATTGAAAATCTTGCAATTTATGGAGTCTGTTCGTTGATTTTTTCACTTTTTATTGGTTTTATGTTGGCGGCCTTATTAGACCAAAAAACAAGGTTTGAAAATACTTTTAGGACAATTTTTTTATATCCATTTGCTCTAAGTTTTATTGTTACAGGATTAGTATGGCAATGGATTTTAAACCCAGATTATGGCGTTGAAAAGATTATTCGATCGTTAGGTTTTGACTCCTTTGTATTTAACCCACTTTACAATGCAGATATCGTAATTTATGGAATACTAGCCGCAGGTCTTTGGCAGGGGACAGGTTTTATTATGTGCCTCATGTTGGCAGGTCTTAGGGGAGTCGATCAAGAGATATGGAAGGCTACACGAATTGATGGAATTCCCATGTGGAAAACCTATATTCAAGTTGTCATCCCAATGATGCGTCCAGTTTTTGTTACAACACTTGTCATCATTGCTGCTGGAATTATTAAGGTTTATGATTTGGTCGTTGCTCAAACTTCAGGTGGCCCCGGAATTTCTTCTGAAGTACCCGCAAAGTATGTATACGACTATATGTTTAGTGCTCAAAATCTTGGTCAGGGATTTGCTGCTTCAACAATGATGCTAGTCTCAGTTTTAATTGTGCTAATTCCTTTTGCATATCTAGAATTTGGGAGGAGAAAATATGACTAACTCTCAAAATAATTCTAGTGTTGTTGATCCAAGAGGGCCTAAGCCACGCAAAATCATGAGCCGAAGAAATATTATTCTTTACGGCACACTTTTAGTCGTTGCGATATATTATTTGATTCCACTCTATGTGATGATTGTAACCTCTCTTAAGGGTATGCCAGAGATACGCCTAGGTAATATTTTTTCTCCACCAGTTGAAGTTACTTTTGAGCCATGGATTAAAGCCTGGGCACAGGCTTGTACGGGACTTAATTGCGATGGATTATCTAGAGGCTTCTGGAATTCAGTAAAAATAACCATTCCTTCAGTTTTTGTATCAATAGCAATCGCATCAATTAATGGCTACGCTTTGGCAAATTGGCGCTTTAAAGGCGCTAATTTATTTTTTACAATTTTGATTTTTGGTGCTTTTATTCCTTACCAGATAATGATTTACCCTCTAGTCATCTTACTAAGAGACTTAGGGATTTATACAAAACTTCCTGGTTTAATTTTGATTCACTCAATCTTTGGAATGCCTATTTTAACGCTTCTGTTTAGAAATTATTTTACAACAATTCCTGAAGAGTTATTCAAGGCTGCTAGAGTCGATGGAGCAAAGTTTTGGGGTATTTATTTCCGAGTTATGATGCCAATGTCACTGCCTATATTTGTAGTAGCGATAATTATGCAGGTGACAGGAATTTGGAATGATTTTTTATTTGGAGTAATTTACACAAAGCCTGATACTTACCCAATGACAGTTCAGCTCAATAATATTGTGAACTCTGTTCAAGGAGTCAAAGAATATAACGTTAATATGGCTGCAACGCTTCTAACTGGATTAGTTCCTTTGACGGTTTACTTTGTATCAGGAAAGCTTTTTGTTAAGGGAATTACTGCTGGAGCAGTAAAAGGTTAAATAAGGATAATTAAAGAATGAATAGTATTGAAATTAATAATCTTTCACTAAATTTTGGGGATGTTAAAGTACTGAAAGATTTAAATTTATCAGTCAATAAGGGCGAATTTCTAGTCCTTCTGGGCGCCTCAGGTTGTGGAAAGTCAACTTTGTTGAATTGTATTGCTGGGTTGTTAGAAATTAATGATGGCCAAATTTATATTAATAATCAAAATGTCACATGGTTTGAGCCATCCGAGAGAGGAATTGGAATGGTTTTTCAGTCCTATGCACTCTACCCTCAAATGTCAGTAAAAGGAAACCTTTCGTTTAGTCTTAAAAACGCAAAGCTTTCTAAAGATGAAATTGAAAAACGCGTCAAGCACGCTTCAGAGATTCTGCAGATTGAATCGCTTTTGGATCGTAAACCTGCTGCCCTTTCTGGTGGTCAACGCCAGAGAGTTGCAATAGGTCGTGCTTTGGTTCGGGATGTTGAGGTTTTTCTGTTTGACGAGCCTTTATCTAATTTGGATGCTAAGTTGCGTACTGAGCTCAGAGTCGAGATTAAGCGGCTACACCAGAAGCTCGACAATACCATGATTTATGTGACCCATGACCAGATTGAAGCCATGACTTTGGCAGACCGTATTGCCATTATGAGAGACGGCCTCATTCAGCAATTGGATACCCCTAAGATAATTTATAGCAATCCAGTTAACAAGTATGTTGCTGGATTTATTGGTTCACCTGGTATGAACTTTTTAAAGGGCAAAATATTACAGGATGGCAAGCCCATATTTAAGTTGGAAGGGGGCTGGTGTGAATCACCCGACCTGAGTAATTACAAATTTCAAGAAACTATTAAAGTTGAAAAAGAGGTTTGGTTAGGTATACGTCCTGAGAGCGTTGTGGTTGGAGGAGAGGCCGAAAATATGCCGGTGAACTTTAATCTCGAAATAGAAGTCTTTGAGCCTATGGGAGCGGACACATTGGTATGGTCACAGATAGGCGGTCAGGAATTTCGTTTTATGGTTGATGTCAACACTTCAATAAACGTTGGTGGCACGCTTACAGTTGGTTTTGATCCAGCTCATGCGTCAATCTTTGACTTAGAAAGTGAGGAGCGCTTGTAGTTGTCGGTCATGATTGATAATTTAAATAAATTCATTAATTAATTTTACAAATATGTATTTAGGGAGTGTTGATGTATAAATTTCCAAAAGACTCAAAATTATGTGACCCAAAATTTCTTTTTGGCGTAGCCACCGCATCCTATCAAATTGAAGGCGCGACAAACGTCGATGAACGTTGTCCATCAATCTGGGACACTTTCTGTGCCAAGCCAGGCGCAGTCTATAAACAACATAACGGGGATGTCGCCTGCGATCATTACCATCTATATCAGGATGATGTAGACTTGATTGCAGATTTGGGTATGGATGCCTATCGCCTTTCAATAGCGTGGCCTCGCATTATCAGGCCTGACGGCAGCATTAACCAAAAAGGGCTGGATTTTTATGACCGCGTCATTAGCGCACTGGAAGAGAAAAATTTAACCATCATGGCTACACTCTATCATTGGGATTTGCCACAATATCTAGATGACGAGGGTGGCTGGCTGAATCGGCAAACTGCTTACAAATATGCCGAGTATGTTGAAGTTGTGAGTTCATATTTTGGTGACAGGATTGATTTTTATGCCACCTTGAATGAGCCATGGTGTAGTGCCTTTCATGGCTATAGTGATGGCAAGCACGCTCCAGGAATTGCAGACGATAGGTCCGCCTTTCAGGCTTCCCATAATTTACTACTAGCACATGGCCTAGCTGTTCCTATATTAAGAAAAAATGCGGTTAATTCTAAGCATGGCATCGTGCTTAACTTTACCCCTGCCTATCCAGCCAATGATTCTGTCAAAGATGTCGCTGATTTTGCTGATGAGTACAATCATTGGTTCATTAAACCGATTATGAAAGGTAAATATCCTCAGAGCGTCTATCAGCACTATATCGACGTGATGCCAACTATCGAAGACGGCGATATGAGTATTATTAACGCCAAAATTGACTTTTTGGGGGTCAACAACTATTCCCGAAGTGTAATCGATCAGGACGGCCAATATCCAAACTATAAACAAGTTCATTTGAGTGATGTTGAGCGCACCCATATTGGCTGGGAAGTTTATCCCGAAGGGTTATTTAAGTTGCTGACAGATCTCAATCAAAATTACAAATTACCTCCTATCTATATTACTGAAAACGGCGCTGCGGTTGATGACCAGGTTGTCGATGGTGCTGTGGAAGATGAACAGCGCTGTCGCTATTACCAGAACCACCTATCCTCTGTTGATCAGGCGATCCGAAAAGGGGTAAATATTAGGGGATATTTTGCTTGGAGCTTGATGGACAATT
>JASLYC010000020.1 GCA_030739975.1 Gammaproteobacteria bacterium | reverse complement strand
AGTTGCATTAACTCTGATGCTGAATCCTTTTTTAGTTGGATTTTTATTGAAGACTTTGCTTTCACTGTGACGACAGTTTGTAGCCATGAAGAGTGTGGTTTAGCCTTCTTGTTGGTTGTGATTTCAATTGTCTGTCCGGATCGTATTTCGGTTGATAGTGGCACACTTGCTTGGTCAATCTTAGCTTTTGTTGTGTGATTACCGATACTGGTATGAACTGCATAAGCAAAATCAATAACAGTAGATTTATATGGCAACTGGATAATGTCTCCTTTAGGGGTAAAAACAAAAACTTCAGATGGAAAGAGGTCTGTTTTTGTTTGCTCTAAAAAGTCAACAGATGTGCCTGATTTTCTTTGTATATCTAGCAATGAACCTAGCCAATTAGCAGCAAGCCCGGGCTTGTTTTCTTCTTCATTCTTGTAGTGCCAGTGAGCTGCAATTCCATATTCAGAAATAAAATGCATTTCACTTGAGCGAACTTGCACCTCGATAAGTACCTTATCTGGACCAAATAAAACTGTGTGTAATGACTGATAACCGTTAGATTTGGGTAGAGCTATATAATCCTTAAATTTTCCGGGTAGTGGTTTATACAGATTATGAACAATCCCTAAAGCCTGATAGCATTGGGACACATCTTTGACAATAACTCGAAAGGCAAACATATCAAGAACTTGACTAAACTTCAGTCCTTTAAGTTTCATTTTATTGTAAATGCTGCTGGGCTGCTTTCTTCTTCCTGATACTTCAACATTAGTAAAACCTTCGTTAAGAAACCGTTTTTTTATTGATTTTTCAATGTGCCTGATTAATTTTCTTTTAGAGCCCTTTTGTCTCCTTATTTTATTTGTTATTACTTTGTATTTATAAGGGTGTATATATTTAAAACATAAATTGTCAAGTTCAGCCCTGATGCTGTTTAAACCTAGCCTTCTGGCTAATGGGGCATGAATTTCATATGTCTCTTTGGCTATCCTTATTTGTTGTTTATTACTCATTGAGTCTAATGTACGCATATTATGCAGCCTGTCAGCCAGCTTAATAACCACAACCCTCATATCCGATGCCATAGCCAATATTAGCTTTCTAAAGTTATGTGCCTGCTTGTCAGTAACGGAATTAAATTTCAGGCCAGTAATTTTTGATACGCCTTCTACAATATTGGCCACCTCTTCACCAAAGTCTCGTGAAATTTCATCCTGAGTCAGAGTAGTATCCTCAATACAATCATGCAGTAATGCAGCGACAATACAGGCATAATCAAGCTGCAGTTCGGCTAGTATCATTGCCACATTGATTGGATGAAATACATAAGCCTCACCAGACTTTCGGAATTGCCCGTCATGAGCTGATGCGGCGACCATGTATGCTTTATATACTATTTCAACCTCATCTTTAGGCATGTATTTATCTAATACATTACATAGGTCACTTATCAGAACTCTTTTTTCAAAAATCTTCATTTTGGATTTGGTTTCAGCGTTATTTAATCTTTATAAATATAATACATACCTACAAGTATAATGCTGAGCATATTTATAACAATTAGCATAATTACCCTAAAATGAAAAGAATAACGTTAATTTTAGCTCTAATGTCTTTTGTATTGAGCGGTTGTTTTTGGCAGGAAGAGGAGCAAAGACCTCTAATCAATGAAGGAAAGTCACCCAAAACCTTATTTGAAGAAGCTAAAGAGGAGTTATCAGCAGGCTCTAGAGGTAAAGCTATCGAAATGTTTGAAAAGATTGATGCGGCATATCCTGCATCTAAATTTTCAAAACAAGGGAAGCTAGAAATAGCTTACACTTTGTATAAATACAAAGAATATGATAGGGCTATCGCTAAACTTAATAGTTACATTAAATTATACCCAGAGGATTTAGCATCTACCCCTTACGCTTATTATCTACGTGGTGTCATATCTGAAGATAAATCAAAATCTTTGCTTGATGAGATTATCACAGATAATGCCCAAAGAGATGTTAGCTCGGTTAGAGATTCATTTAACTATTACCTCGCATTAATAAATAAATATCCGCAATCAGAGTACACAGAAGAAGCTAAATCAAGGCTAATTATTCTTAGAAATACCCTAGTAAGACACGAACTTCATGTTGCTATTTTTTACACCAAAAATAAGTCCCCTATCGCTGCAATTAATCGCTGTAAATTTATCATTGAAAAGTATCCAAATTCACCTTCAATACCTGAAGCATTACACCTTATGGCGCATAACTATGACACCATTAATGCAGAAAAATTAGCCTCAGATGTACGCCGAGTGCTTGAAGAAAATTACTCAAAATATATACCTAGTTATTCTCTGGAAGACTAATTAATAATTTAAGAAATGAATAAACAAGAGTTCATCTTTGCGCTTAAAATTTCTTCAATCATGGCTGCCAGAATGTTCGGGCTATTTATGATATTTCCGGTATTTTCTGTTTATGCTGACTATTACACCAACTCAACCCCTTATTTAATAGGTATAGCTATTGGAATTTATGGTCTCACCCAAGCAATATTCCAAATACCATTAGGCTACCTATCTGACCAATTAGGGCGTAAACCTATACTAGTGTTTGGTCTTTCAATATTTTTTATTGGTAGTGTTGTTGCAGCCCAATCAACTGACATTGTAGGTGTATTAGTTGGCCGAGCTTTACAAGGTAGTGGAGCCATATCTGCCGTATTAATGGCATTTCTTGCTGATTATGTGTCTCCAATTCAGCGCGCTAAAGCTAATGCTTTTGTTGGTGTGCAGATTGGTGTTGCATTTATGTTGTCATTACTTATTGGCCCAATAGTTACAGTAAATTTTGGTATCTCTGGGCTATTTTGGGTGATAGCTATACTTTCAGTTCTAGCGCTTTTGATTGTAGTTTTTTTACCTAATGCTAAACCACGAGCCCAGTACCCTCTATCTATTAGCAATTTCAAAAAGATTTTGAGTTCAGATTTATTAAGACTAGACTTAAGTGTATTCTCTTTACACTTGATACTTACATGCGCATTCATAGTGATGCCATTATTGTTAGTAAATAACAATATTATTGAGATAAAGGATAATTGGCAAATGTATTTGCCTGTAATGATACTGTCATTTATTGGCATGCTACCTATTATTATCTTAGCCGAAAAATTTAACAAACCTAAGGCTATGCTATTAGTATCTATTGGGGTTTTAATAGTCAGCCAGATATTGTTCTATAACACGAAACTTAATTACACATCATTTTTTGTAATAATGACTGTTTTTTTTGTAGCATTCAATGCACTAGAAGCTATGCTACCTTCAATTCTATCTAGAACTGCAACTAGCGATAAGCGTGGTCTTGCAATGGGAATGTTTTCCACTTCACAGTTTTTTGGGGCGTTCGTTGGTGGTGTTTTTGGTGGATTGATTTACAACAATTTTGGTCTAAATAGTGTATTCTTATTCACTACATTTATTGCAATAATTTGGTGGGTAATAATGCTCACTATGAAACAACAAAATTAAACGGAGAACAACAAATGGCTGGCATCAATAAAGTAATTTTAGTGGGAAATCTAGGTCAAAAACCAGAGGTCAAGTATGCCTCAAATGGTAGTGCAATTGCCAACCTTTCGGTTGCAACATCAGAAACATGGACTGACAAGAATACAGGTCAAAAGCAAGAAAAAACAGAATGGCATCGTGTTAGTCTATTTGGCAAGCTAGCTGAAATTGCTGGTCAATATTTAGATAAAGGCTCAAAGGTATATGTTGAGGGTAAGTTGCAGACTCGTAAATGGCAAGACCAAACGGGTGCAGACAGGTATTCAACTGAAGTCATTGTAAGTGGATTCAACGGCACACTTCAGATGCTTGATCGCCGTGAAGGATCTTCTGCTGGGGGAGAATCCATCCCATCATCCTCCACTCCAAAGCCAACTGGAACCGCTCCAGAGCCTATAACTCCAGTTGACACAACTTTCGACGACGATATTCCTTTTTAGTATTAAAGATAAGCTATTTAAATCTTTTACTTTTTTGGGTTTTCTTAGAAAGCTTTTTGTTTTGTGCGGATAGATACCAGTCCCTAGCATCCATAAACTGTTCCTCGGTAACCTCAGGATTTTCCAACAACTTGATAGGCTTATATAGCAGTTCAGCTTTATTTTTTGTAACTTTCATCTTTCCGTGCGGTTACTATATATCTTAGTTTATTGCCATCATCTAACCTATCAAATGGCCAATTAGTAACTAGCTTAAGCTCTCCAATATTAGCAATGCCTATCTCGTCAATATCTAAATCAATAATACCAACATCTTCAACCAAGTAATGATACTGTGAACCCATATTGTCACCTAAAGTGATTTTGTCATTTAGGTTAACACTCCTTAGAAAATTAAAATGATGCTGTCCATGGATAATAACAGTCCCCAAGCTCCATGGATAATGACTGTCTGGGGCTCTATATGGCCCAAAAAGCAAAGAATTTGTGTCACCCCCTTCCATTATGGCTATTTCCTTATTGTGGTCTGGTGCTGATAGCGTAAATGCTGGCAACATATTTGATTTTGACCAATGCTGTTTTGTCATATCTTTCATTGATTTTTCTGTGTTTATTACATTGTGTTGACTTTAGCCAGCCTCATTAAAGGGGAAAGAAGGCTGGCTTCTATCATTTGCTTTTCTACCATGAGAATTATGGTGTATGACTATAGTTAATGGAAACATAGCTAGGAGAGGGGGTCTATATATTCCAAATAACTCTTAGAGATACTAAAAACAATAACTTTAGTTTAGGTCTCTGTAGTTTAAATTGGGTGTTGATTTGGTTAAGATTGTGTTAAGTTTTTGTTAAGTTGGTTTTAGAATATCCTTTTATGAACTACAATACTAACAAATATTTAGTTACATTTATTAAATGAAAAATATATTAATAGTCGAAGACGAAAGAGTCACCGCTGAAAGCATTGTGTTTGCTCTTGAGAGTGATTCATTCAATACTCATTGGTTAACTTCTGGAAATGAAGCCATCTCATACATAAAAGATAATAAGATAGACCTAATGCTACTAGATATTGGGTTACCTGATATTAGTGGCTTTGACGTGCTTCGTAAAATTAGAAAGAGCTCAAACCTGCCAATTATAATAATAACAGCTAGAGATGATGATGCAGACATTGTCTTAGGCCTTGAAGGGTTGGGAGCTGATGATTATGTCACTAAGCCGTTAAGTCCTAGAGTTCTTGTTGCTAGAGTTAGAGCTCAACTTAGGCACTCGGAATCTAAATCTTTAATTGATATAAATGAAACATTTCTAATTGACGACAACTTGCAACAAATATCATTAAAAGGAAATATCCTTAACCTGACACTTGCAGAAAGTAAGATTCTTCAACATCTTATTAAAAACCCCAACAGAGTCCATACTAGAGAGCACCTATTGAGTATTGTCTGGGACCGTCCAGTTGGAGCAGATACGAGAACAATAGATACCCACATTGCATCAATTAGGAGTTCAATTAATGAGGTGGATATTGAGAATGATTATATAAAAACTCACCGAGGATTAGGATATAGTTTTATAACATGAAGATTCCTAGGCTAGGTATAGGGCTAAAACTATTCATTTCTTATTTTATTATTAGTAGCATAGTTGTTTGGTTTGTTATTTCTGAAGTGTCTACAAAAGTAACTAAAGGTATTGATCAAGCAGCAGAGGATGTTATGGTAGATACTTCCAACCTTTTAGCTCAAATTGTAAGCCAATATATATATGACGATAGTCTTAACATCAATAGTATTAGGCCAATAATTAGTAATTATTTAGACCGCGAAGTTGACGCTAAAATATACTCAGTCAACAAAAAACACCCGAATCTTCATATCTACATAACAGATAAAAATGGAATTGTTGTTTTTGATTCTAAAGGGCTATCTGAAGGCATGAACTATAAAGGCTGGCCAGACGTTGAAAAAACACTTTCAGGAATATATGGGGCAAGAACTAGCTCTTTCAACCCAAAGAATTTCAACCCAACTAGTGAACAAAAAGCGCTATATGTTGCTGCTCCAATACACAAAGATGGGGAAATATTTGGTGTTCTGACCGTAATAAAGTCTGTCAAAGACTTAAAGCCATATGTAATAGAACAACGCAATCAGATTGACAAATACGCTCTATATTTATTCCTATTGTCTTTGCTGTTTGGTGCTGGTGCCAGTTATGCAATTTCCAGAAGTACTAACAAATTAGTAAAATATACAACGCTATTGTCTAAAGGTAAAAAGGCTGTAGCGCCAAGAATACGTCAAGTAGAGTTCGCCGATCTTGTTAATGCCATTGAAAAACTAAGAACTGACCTTGAAGGAAGAGAATATGTTGAAGAATATATAAATACTATGGCGCACGAACTTAGAACCCCTATAACTGGAATAAAAGCCACAGCTGAGAATTTACTTATGCCTATGAGCGACAAACAAAGAAGACGCTTTATTGAGAACATCTTGGACTCAAATAATCGTATGGATTTGCTAGTAAATCGACTCTTGGAGTTATCAAAGATTGAAAGGCGCGATAAGCTTAGTGATGTAACTAAGGTTGATGTTAAGAATCTTATAGAAGAAGTAATCAAAGTTCCAACTAGAATAGGCAATATTACCGCTAAGGGAATTAAGATTAAATATGAAATTGAGCGTAAATTTAGTATCAAGGCAGAAAAATTACTCGCAGAACAAGCTGTAAGTAATATCATAGATAATGCTATAGATTTTACTAAGGAGAATTCAACGATTACCATCAAAGTTAATGAATCTAACACCTCAATAAACATACATATACTTGATCAAGGTCCTGGAATGGTTGAGCACGAAAGAAATCAGCTATTTCGTCGCTTTTTCTCTTCAGTAAGGCCGCATACCGGAAAACGAGGTAACGGCCTTGGTTTGCGATTTGTAAAAAAAATTATGAACCTGCATGGTGGCCAGGTTAGTTTAAAAAATAGGTTTATGGAAGATGGAGCTGAGGCGATTTTAAAGTTTCCTATTTAACTGTAGGCATTTTTTAGCTGGTAGAGTCATCATTATCAGTATTATCTAGTTGTGACTCCATAGCCTCTTCCGCAATAACCTCCATGGCAACCACTCCAGGTCTGTGCGACATAACCTGGAATTGAGTTTGTTCACTTTCATCAGTCGGCTCTTTAGTAAATATCATTTTTATAATAACAATCGCAAGTAGTAAGTTAATTGCCCCAATTAGTATATAAAATCCAGATAAACCAAATAAATCTAGAGAATAAGCCATAGCTAATGGGCCAATCATTGCGAAAACACCATATAGCATATTAATCGTACTACTGGCACCCATCATCTGTTTCAGCTCAAGTCTGTCATTTGCATGTGCTACACCTAGCGAATATAGGGGCAATGTGCTCGCCCCTATAAGTGCAATCATGATTAGATACATGGGGTAGCTAGCTTCAATAAAAATCATCGCCAAACTAACCAAAATAGCGACACACGCGCAATACAATATAACCCATCTACGGTCCACCCTATCAGACAACCACCCAAGTGGCCATTGAGCAATAGCCCCAAAAGCAATGTATATAGTCATAAATATTGCTGTTTCAGAGACTGATAGTCCAGCTCTTACTGCAAAAACAGCACCTATACTAAAAATAGCACTTTGAGTTATAGCACAAAGAGCAACAGTAAAAAAGCAAGAAGTTGAGATCTTGTAAAGAGCAGATATTCCTAAAGATTCGTTTTGCTCAATTTGAGGCGCATCTATGCTCGGAACCAAAACAGGTATAAGCGAAATTGAAAGCAACACAGAAGTTAAAATGAATAGACTATAGCCCATCGGATCGTCCAACATTAGTAAGCTCTGGCCAAGAGAAAGTCCAGTATAAATTATCGCCATAAATATAGAAAAAACTTTGCCTCGATTAGCGTTACTGGCCTTTGCATTGAGCCAGCTCTCTAAAATAATGTTAACCCCTGCTATACAAATGCCAGAAAGGATACGCATTAAGAACCATACAGATGAATCTATAAATACAACTTGAATAAGTATAGCCGTTGAAGCTATTGTTGCAAAAATTGCATAAGACCTTATATGGCCAGACTGTTTTACTATTTGAGGGGCAAAATATGCACCCAAAAGAATACCTATAGGATAGCCCGCCATAATCCAACCGATAGTAGCTATAGAAAAGCCTTCAGCATCAGCCCTCCAGCCACTAAGTGTGCCTTGCAAACCATTACCCAAAGTTAGGATAAATAATCCTATAAATAATGGCCAACATAGCTTGATTACATAGTCTGGCATAGCTAAATATATCCTTACTTAAAATACAAAAAAAAGCGCATTTTATACCATAATTGAGATTATGCAATAAAATTATGATAAAGTTATCTTTTATGTCTAAAATTAATATCAATAGGCTAATTATATTAACCATTATGTCAACATTATTGGCTATGTTTTCAAGCTCATTAGCTGGGATAGAAGTTGGTGAAAAAGCGCCAAACTTTAATTTGCAAGATCAGCACCTAAAATATCACTCTTTAAGCGACTATAAAGGGGAATGGGTTGTTATATACTTTTATCCTAAGGATGACACTCCTGGATGCACAACTCAAGCCTGTGGCATAAGAGATGCACAAAAACGTATTATCAAAACTAAAGCAGTTATATTTGGAATCAGCCTAGACAATGTTAAATCTCACCAGCTTTTTGCAAAAAAGTATCAACTCCCCTTCTCTATCTTGTCGGACCCCGATGGAAGGGTATCTAGTTCATACAATTCTTTACGTGACTTATTGTTATTTAAAATAGCTAAACGCAACACCTTCATTATTGACCCTGAAGGTAAAATAGTAAAAACTTACCTTGATGTCGACCCTAAAAGGCATACCCAGATGATTCTTGATGACCTAATATCTCTACAGCAATAAAGAATAAACCAAAATTACCAAAACTTGTCGAACCATTTATATTGAGATATTAAGGCTAAAATACTTAATTAAATCAATAAACACTTTGTGGCCCTCTATTACCAAAAGTTTCTTCGTCTAGGAAGTGTGAAATATGCCCCTGCCTTGTCCACAATAACTGATAATACAGTTCCTTTATGTTTGGTACAGTTGATTTCCTTAATGGCTCTAAATCTAGCAACCTATTTTTCCAATTAATGACTTTTCTGTGCCTCTTTTTGTCATAAATTGAACCATATATTTGTTCAATAAAGTCTATTCTCTGGAATGCAGGAGCGTAAGTTGCATCAACTAAAGACAGGCTACTCCCATTAAAGAATGGCTCATTCACTAAAACTTTTTCAATCTGATTAAAATAATTGGACAACTCCTCTAGCTCAACTATAAATTTAGATTTATCTTGCAAAATAGTAAGCCTAAATGTACACATGCTGACACTAGAGCCAAACTCAATCCAGCTTCTATTTTGTGCTTTTTTGATAAGACTATCAGGGTGCATTTTATTGTCATAACGCTCTTCAATATATTCGTTAATTACGTTAGACTCAAATATAACATCTTCACCGACAATTAATAAAGGCACCTTCTTTAGTGGGGAAATTGCCAAGAACCAATCAGGAGGCGCTGCTAAATCAATATATTCAACATCATACTTAATTCTCTTGCATTCTAATACAATTAAAACCCTTTGCACAAAAGGGCAGGCCTTAAAACTAACTACCTTTAATTTCATATAATTCATCCATAACTATATATTTCATTAATGATAATAACTCAATTATTTTTTTTATACAAACAATAACGCAAAAAACTATAAAAACAGATATACAATAAACACTATAAGTAGTTATTAAAGTGGATCGATTTAAAGAGTAATTTTTTATTAAATAATTAGAATAATGACGCCCTTATTCTAGAGTATTTTTATTTAATATAAGCGTTGAAAATTATGCTTGATAAATCCAATATTTATGATAACATTCGCACAATTTATAGCTACAAATAACAACAAATAATAATGAAAATAATTGTACCCATAAAACGAGTTCTTGACCCCTTTACACAGGCTCGTATAGACAAACAAACACAGTCAGTTGACCTTACAAATTCAAAAATGGCGATGAATCCATTTTGCGAAATAGCTGTAGAAGAGGCGCTAAGGCTAAAAGAAAGCGAAAAAGCAACAGAAACCGTGGCTGTTAGTATCGGAACAGATAAAACCGTTGACACTCTAAGAACTGCACTGGCCATGGGCATTGACCGTGCCATCTTTATTAGAACTGAAACTGAGCTAGATTTACAACCCCTAACTATAGGAAAAATATTGGCATCCATAGTCAAAAAAGAAGAAGCTCAACTTGTAATAATGGGGAAACAAGCGGTAGACAACGACAATAACCAAACAGGGCAAATGCTTTCTGGACTGCTAAATTATTCTTTAGGTACTTTTATTTCTCAATTTAATTTAAGTGACGACAATAACAGCATTGAAGTTTACCGAGAAATAGATTCCGGCATAGAAACAAGAAGTATTAAGTTGCCAGCCATAGTTACAGTTGATTTAAGGCTTAATGAGCCTAGATATGCTTCCTTACCTAATATTATGAAGGCAAGATCTAAGCCTCTAGAAACTATTGAAATATCTAGCCTTGATGTTGATACAAGTGCTAGGATTAATGTCTTAAGTGTGGAAGAGTCTGGCTCAAAAGATCGCTCAGCAAAAAACGTTAACTCTGCAAGCGAGTTGTTTGATGAGTTAAAAAAATTGGGAGTTATGTAATGTCTGTATTAGTATTAATAGAATTAAATAATGGCAATATAAGTGCTAATAGTCGTGCAGCGGTGACTGCCGCTTTAAAATTATCTGGAACAGTTGATGCGCTTGTTTTAACTGATAACCCCAATAACTCAAATACTGTAGCAAAAATAAGTGGAATTAATAAGGTTAAATTTGTTGCCGATGATAGCTTCGAACATGTAAGTTCTGAAGTAGCTAGCAGTATTGTTGCCAATCAAATGGGTGGCTATAATTACCTTGTCTCTGGCTCTTCTACTTTTAGTAAAAATATTGTCCCCAGAGTTGGTGCGATTCTAGATGTTCAGCCGATATCAGATGTATGTGAAATAAAGTCAAATAACACCTTCGTTAGGCCGCTTTATGCTGGCAACATTATGGCAACAGTTGAGTCTTTGGATTCTGTAATATTGTTAACAGTAAGATCCACCTCATTCGATCATGCTGAAGATGGAGGTTCGGCCTCTATTGAAGAGATTTCAGCTGAAATTCCTCAATCAGACTCTTCATTTATCTCTATTCAAGAATCACAATCTGAGCGCCCTGACCTTACCACAGCTGAAAGGATAATTTCTGGAGGACGCGGATTAGGATCAAAAGAAAATTTTGCTATTATTGAACAATTAGCTGACAAATTAGGTGCTGCTGTTGGTGCCTCAAGAGCAGCAGTGGATGCTGGATTTATCTCTAATGACTATCAAGTTGGACAAACTGGCAAAGTTGTTGCTCCAAAAATATATATGGCG